>CAZBOX010000261.1:0-5628 GCA_964493595.1 uncultured Candidatus Obscuribacterales bacterium
CTGGTCGAGCAAAACAACCGACAGATTCGAGTGTGCGTATGAAAGTGCCGGATCCAGCTTTAGAGCCTGACGCAATTCCTCTTCAGCCTCTTTATGCTTATTGTTTTGTCTGTAAGCCCAACCCAAGTCATTGTGAGCAATTGCACTCTTCGGATTTTGCTCAACGGCTTTTTTGGCTGCCTCTATGGACGGTGCCCCCTGTGCTCCCTTTGTCCAGTTTCCTGCGCGACCATCTTCGCCCTTCTTTTCAGCGGCAAAAGCAGAAGAACCAGCAACCAGCATAAACCCGCACGCAAGAGCGGCAGTCAAAATAGAACGACGCATGAAAAGCCTCCCAAGGCATGTATCAAGAATTCTCTGATGCAGGCTAAATATCAGGCGGTCCCATTATGGCAGTGACAATCAGGAATAGCCCGGCCATAACGCCCATCAGTGAAAACAGGACGGATTCTATCAGATTCTTTGCTTCCAAAGATTGCTTGACGAAAATGAGCCCACCGCCAAGGAAGGTGAGACCCAGAACAAAACACATAATTCGGCTTGCCATATCCATTTTTAGACACCGACCTCAGCGTTTACATTTCCTATTGAAGATTATCATTGCCCGTCTTTTTAGCCGATTTAGGCAAACTCAGAAAGAGAAAGAGCGCGATTGCCAGAAGAATGACAGATACGGCTATCGACGTTGCATCGACAAAAAGGCGGTCTTTCTTCTCTTGCTCGTGACTGACTGTGGTTCGCACGCTAACTTGAGAACCAACTTCAGACCCGGAAGAGGAAGATTGCAAAAGAGCCGGCGCCTCGACAGAAGCCGACGTATCGCCGCCGGATGAAGGCGAGACAGCCGTAGGGTCAGACATATCCGTCCCAGAACCACCATAAGACGGGGAGCTGTCCGCACCAGAGGAGTTTTTCGAGACATCCGTGCCGGTAATTCCATCGGACGAAACAGGTGTATCCGGGTCAACGGCATTCTGGCCACAAGCCGGCGGCGTACCCATAGACGGCGCCATGGTGATGACGAAAGCTATCGCAAACGCTGCGACACCGGACCTGACCGAATTTTTCTGGCAGTGCATAAGGGACATGTATTTGCTCTGCGACGTTTTCTACGATTGTAGACTTTTCAGCCCGAATGTGAAGGCGTAAAGACCAACAAATGAGAGTTTTTGCCGGTATTACCGTTGACGCTCTATCGAGACAGGCAATCTTTTGCGCCCCCAGGAGCCTTTTTTCTCTTCGAAAACGCCCGGGATTACATGGCTGCATTTGCCGCAGCGATTCCCTTTCATGCGATATGTGCCGATTTCGTACCAATCACGCCTGATTAGAAGCTCCTGACAGTTAGGACAGTAGGTGCTTTGACGCTTGGCGTCATTTACATTACCCGTATAGACAAATTTGATTCCCGCTTGCAATGCCTGTTCGCGCGCCCGTCGAAGAGTCTCCTCAGGAGTAGCGGAACGGTCATCCAATCGAAAGTCTGGGTGAAATGCTGTGAAATGAATTGGTACATCATCGCCGACATTCGATAGAACCCAATCGCACATGCGTTTGACTTCCTCGTCGCTGTCATTTTCTTCCGGAATCATGAGATTCGTAATTTCGAACCAGACATCACTCTCTTTCTTCAACCAGACAAGCGTATCCATCACAGGCTCGAGCTCCGCAAGGCAGAGACGTTTATAAAACTGAGAAGTAAAAGCCTTCAAATCCACGTTAGCCGCATCCATAAGCGAGTAAAACTCAGGTCGCGCTGCAGCTGTTATATAACCGGCAGTCACAGCCACAGCCTTCACACCTACTTCATGACAGGCTTTTGCGGTGTCTATGGCATACTCAGCCCAAATCACAGGGTCGTTGTAGGTGAAAGCGACACTCTTACAGCCCAGGCGCAAAGCCGCTTGGGCTATGTCCTCGGGTGTGGCCACCTCACTTAATTGTTCAATCTCACGCGACTTGCTGATGGACCAGTTTTGACAAAACTGACATCCAAGATTGCAACCGGCAGTCCCAAAGGAAAGAACGCTTGAGCCCGGAAGGAAATGGTTGAGGGGCTTCTTCTCAATAGGATCGATGCAAAACCCTGTGCTTCGCCCGTAGGTGGTCAGTGTCATCTGACCGCCCACATTCTGCCTGACAAAGCAAAATCCGCGATCTCCTTCTTTCAAAACACACGCTCGAGGACAAAGATCGCAAAAAATCTTGCCATCCTCAATCTCATGCCAGAACCGGCCGGGGTAATTGCCGATCAAAGATTCCGGGGTGCTAGTGGTTTGGTCTTTCTCAGCCATACAGCCATAAATTCCTCTAACTTCAGTATAACCAGCAAAATTTGCCGTTTACCGAGTCCCATGAGATACAAGCTGGCGCTGATAAGGGCTTTTGAGCCGCCCAATATGGGGCAGCCCTTAAATTGTCGGCAAATCCTGTCCAATCTGCCGGCCCGGCGGATATATACCTCTGGAATGGCAAACGGAAGTGCATACTGTGGGATTAGGCGATAGCATTCGCATGGGCTTGTCTGACGCGCTTAACTGGGCGGCGGAGAAAGCCGAAGCGGGCGCCAAAATGGTCTCAGAAGCCGTAGAATCGGCGAAAGACACTGTGGTTAAAACGGCAGAGGCAGTTACCGCCCCGCTCACCTCCACACCTTCCAAAGAAGCACCAAAACCGGCTTCACTCTCTACAACCGTTCAAGGCGTTACCTCCTCATTCACCGACAAGGTGGCCTACGCCTGGAAGAAAACGACAGAGATGACCAGCGCACTGGGCGACTACGCCGCGATGCTCAACCCGGTAAGCAGCGGCGCCTCTCTAGCTACTAAGCTTGTCAATTTGGGCAACAACACATACCAGAACAAAGAAACGGGCGACCGAGTTCAAATACTGGACAAAAGCAAAAGCATTACATCGGTGCTCGACGACTCGGCTTGGGCATCAGCGTTGAAACAAAGTTCTGAAGCAAAGACTGCTGGTAATAACAATCCATCAATCAATACAGACAGACTGCTCAGTTCTCTGCCTGCCTCCAATACAGACAATGGTTCTCACAAAGAAAGAAGAGAAAACGAACTGACCGCACACATCGATCAAGAACATTGGAAAAAAATCTTCAGCGAAAGCGATGACAATGCCTCGCTTCCGGAGGCTTCAGTCAGCGGCGACGCCATCATGGTCAGAGCGGCGCACACTGGCGACACGAAAAGAGAAGCAAGACCGGAAGCAGAAGTAAAAGTTGGGCAGGACAAAGTCACTCACGACGATAAGAGCGGCAACGTCGTCGAATTCGATGCGAAAGCAAGAACTTTTCACGCGACTGGAGAAGAACATCAAACCGAAGTAAACGTCAATCGCTCTACAGGCGAAGTCCAAATGACAGAGAAAGGCAAGGGATATCGAGTCATCGACAATCAACAAATCTGGGACGCCCCGAACGGCTTCACGGTCAAAAGAGTGATCGGCACTCAAACCTACAATGTATTTGATCGCTCGGGTAATCTCGTACAGACAATTGATAAAGACAAAGTAACCGATTTCAGCGGCGAGAATGAAATTGTCAGATTCACAGGAAAAGACGGCGGCATTTGCGACAAGCTTAAACAATGGAGAGCCAATCGCAGAGCCGATAGACATGCGTCGGGATTAGTCCTTGGTGCTGCAGAAGACGGCATCTTCATGCGCGACAAAGACGGATCGTTCACGGTTTTGCAAACCGACGGAAATGCTTTCTTCGAACTGCCGACCGGCGAAAGAATTTGGAAAAACGTCAACGATCAATACTTCATCATCGAGAATGGCAAGCCGCCGCAAGAGATTCTAGACGGATCCACCGGAAAGCAAATTGAATCGCAAGCAAGAGAAATGCTGGGCGTTCTAAAAACGTGGGCGAACGAAAACAAATTCACACGCAACGGGGTCACTTTCGAAAATACCGGCGGAAAGATCAACGTCACCCTTCAAAATCAAACCTCGCTCACGACAGGCGACCAGGCTATTGAACTCAAACTTCCGGATCGACCAACAAGCACCGTCAATCCCCTTACTAATGAAGTCACAATCGGCGAAGGCAATCAAAAAGTAACAGTCAATGCTGTTAAGGAAGAAGTCGACACGCCGGAAGTTCACACCGACAAACTCGGCACAACCCTTAAGGCAACCGGAGACTTTGTCAGCCATCAGCTGGAAGTGAAATTGGCGGACGGCACCCACTATGACTTAAATGGCAATGTCAACTTCGCCGACGGCACAGTATTCCATGCCGACGGTGAGGTGACTGTGGGAAATAATGCGCGCCTGGCAGCTGACGTTCAAGAGCAACAAATCAAGCAAGCCGCCGCTATTTTGCGCAATGCAGAAGCAGTTGCCGATGCGGCAAAAGCCAAAGCAGCTTCCGGATTGATCAATATCGATATGATTGCGCAGTTGGAAGGCAGCATTTCGCAAGTGAGCGCACTGATGCAAATGTTTTCAGGCAATGATGCAGTAAGAGCCAGGCTCGGCGCGATTATGGCTTCACTGGAATCGGCACGCAATGACGCAAAAGCCAGCTTCGCTGCGAATACCGCGCTGAGAGCCACTCGCGAAGCCGCGCTCGCCACTGGAAAAGCAAGACCGGAATCAATCGTAATTTCGACCGGATATAAACCAGCATTGAAATTGCAATATCGCTTCTCTTCAGCAGCTTAAGCATATAGAAAAGAGCACGCCAGTTTTTTTCGGCGCGCCCTGATCTATCGCCAACGCAGATTCATTATGTGGTGAATCGCACGTCCGCTCGAACAAGCAGTGAATTTTAGGGGATTAGTTGTGTTGATTGTCGTGTGCTTGGCGATTGATATTACGGCTCAAAGCATCCTGGGCTGCATCTAAACGTGCTCTTTCATAAGGATTGAGTCCGCTGCCCGAATCACGATATTTTGCTTCCAGTGAAGCGAGATTGGATTGCTGATTTTGCAAGCGATCATATTCTTTTTGAGTCAGGGAGCCGCTTTGCAGTCCATTGGACAAACGCTCTTGCTGATTTTCCTGACGGGCATTCACGCCTCTGTTGTAATAGTTGTGGTGATTGCCCCAGCCTGTGCCAGGAGGATTGCCGGGACCTACACCGGGCGGATTGCCCCAGCTGGTGCCAGGAGGATTGCCGATGCCATGTCCAGGCGGATTACCCCAACCGTTAGCAGGTCCGGGCATGCGATCTTGCCCATCATGCTTTTGATTGTAGATATTGTGGCTGAGCTGATTTTGCTCTCTTTCCAAACGAGCCCGTTCGCGGTTGCTGAGCCCATTGCCTGTCGAACGATAGAACTGTTCCTGTCTATTCAACGCTCGTTGTTGCTTGTTCAGCCTGTAAGCTTCACGCCCGGTGAGCGTACCGCTGCCGATTCCACTATTGATGCGCGATTGTTGCCGCGCCTGCCTTCCGTTGACACCATAGCCCCAATGCCTGGCTTCAGCGGACGGCAAACCGAGCACTAACGTGCCGGTTATAAGAGCGAGCGAAAGGCTCATCAAAGTCACCTTATTCATAAGAACTCTCCATAAAGTCGCGTCTAACTTTAAAGACGAAACCAAGAGAAAAAGAGTTCAATTTTTCCGCTGAGTTTTTCCTAAACTGCGAAACTTTTT
>CAZBOX010000261.1:5728-8560 GCA_964493595.1 uncultured Candidatus Obscuribacterales bacterium
AGAGAAAAAGAGTTCAATTTTTCCGCTGAGTTTTTCCTAAACTGCGAAACTTTTTCAAATTGCCAGCCAGGCACAGGTTTTCAGCCCCCGGGAGAACTCTCAGGGTCCCAAACCGGTCAATATATAGAGCAAAGTCTTGACCCTGAACAAAGTCGGATCGACAAACCAGCCGATCAGATGAATGCGCCCACTAAGAATGCTTAGCTGATTTTTGCCGATTCAATCAACTCATATTGCTTGAGAATCGGAGGCCAGAAACCACGCGCTTTCAAAATAATTTCCACGACTTCGCGAACCGCACCATGCCCGCCGCTTTGAGCTGTCACATAGTGAGCGTGCTCTTTTACTTCCGGCCTGGCATTTGCAACGGCACACGCAAGACCAACACGATTGAAGAGTGGCACGTCAGTGAAATCGTCACCAATAAAGGCTACGGCATCATTCGGCAATTGAGCGTCGGCAAGAATTTCTTCAAAGGAAGGTACTTTTTTCAAATGACCTTGATAAACGTAAGTCATCTTGAGCATCCGAGCTCGTTCGGTCGTCGCAAAAGAATCTCTGCCACTAATGACACCTGTCTTGATCCCTGCGGCATGACAGAAGTGCAAACCCAATCCGTCGTGCGAATTGAAACCTTTGAATTCAACGGCTTCACCATTTGCACCTGGCAAGTAATAGAGCGTGCCGTCTGTCATTACTCCATCAACATCCATGAGGATAAGCGCAATTTTCTCTGCACGCTTGACGATGTCCGCGCCGAGTAAATCGTAATTGACGTCAACATTTTTACCGTTCATTATCTCGCCCCATGGGATCGTTATGGGCATTGCACAAGGCTTTGCCATTAGGTACCTGGCAATTCTGCAGGCAAATTTCGCCCCTAGAATATCAGGCTTTGCAGCTCCACGTGTGTAACCTAACTAATGCTCAAAGCTTGCCGGGCAAAGCGTTCATGGTACAAACTATCGGGGGCGCACGCCCTCCAGGACTAACGACAAACTGCGCTCCAAACGCTCAGATAAAGACCCTTCTGGATTGAAGAGCCAGGTTGCAGTCGTGAACATAATCGGCGGAAGGATAACTCGCACAAGGTCATCGGCTTCGACATCAGAACGAATTTCACCCGCCTTTTGAGCTAGCGTTATAAGTTCAACAATCAAATTGACGAATTTGCGCTTCTTCTCTTCCATCGAGCAATGGCTTCCATGACCACTGTGCGGCTGCGAAAAGCGTGTGAACTTCTCCGCGAATACTGCGCGCGAAAGATCTGAGTTTGCCTCGTTCCATTTTGCCATCTCAGAAACAAACTCGGAAAGCACCCTCAAAGGAGAAGCTCCCTCGGTGAGCTTCTCTCTGGCTTGGGCAGCAAACTCGTCAATGACCGTTTCCTGCAAAGCATGCAGAAGCTCGTCTTTTGAATTGAAGTGATAGTAGAAGGTCCCCTTGGCTACATTGGCTGCAAGGACGAGGTCGTCCACAGAAGTGGCGTCATAGCCCTTCTCTTGAAACTTGGCCCTGGCTGCAGTCAGGATTTCCTGTCTGGTGGCTTCTCTTTTCTCTTCTCTGCGTCCCAATTCCGATCGCCTTGACACAAAACCGACTGACGGTATAATTTTATACTGATAGTCAGTTTTTGAATATTCCTTCAATTATACGAGCGACAGGGCTTGAGGCCCTGCCGATAGGAGGTTTTATGTTCGGATTTGGAAATTGCGCTTCGCAAAGCCTATTTGGCAAGTTTGCCGGCATGCACGAGCCTCTCGGAGGGCACGGCTGCTCCTCGCCCTTTTCCGGGCTCGAGCTAACGGACGACCAGCTGGAAAAACTTGCCGAATTAAAAGGACAAGCCTTCAGTAAGTTCGGGCACGGAAAAGTCGACATCGTCGATCTCTATAAGCGGCTCATCAAAGAATTGGCGAAACAAAGCATCGACGAAAAACAAGTCTGGAACATCACAGACGAAATTCGCGGCAAGAAGTCTGAGCTAACTGACGTTCTTGTCGAGCACCTGATCGCTTTTGCAAAAATCCTCACACCCGAACAACGCTCAAAAATGAAGCTAAATAAGTTACGCAAGCTGTTCGGTATTTCGGATGGATTCGGATTCGAGCACTAGATTTCAAACCTAGATTTTACCGAGCGAAAGGAAGCTGCCCCGGCTTCCATGCGCAGGAGCGAGCAGGGCGGCGGGCATCCGCCCTGCTCTTGCGCTGTGAGAAGTATGTTTGCAAGAAGATAGAATTGCTGAGGTTTTTCGCTTGGTGACAAATTTTGGCAATCCAGAGTCTAAAAAAAAGTGTTTTTTCAACTGTTGATCCTTTGAAAGTCAATATAGAAAATCCGCATTCTGCCGTTGTTTCATTCGAAATAGACGAGAAGATAGAACGATTTGATTGCGATGTGCTCGTTGTCGGCGGAGGAATGGGAGGAGTATCAGCGGCTCTCTCAGCCTTGCGAGCCGCTGATGAGCTGAGCGTTGCACCAAAACAGAAACCTCTTGTAATTCTGACCGAAGAAACAGATTGGCTGGGTGGGCAGATGACATCGCAGGGCGTTTCGGCACTGGACGAAAATCACCTGGTCGAAATCAGTGGTGCATCGAGAAGCTATCAAAAAATTAGAAGCGACATTCGCTCCAGGTACAAGAGAGACTTCAAATTAGTGGATTGGGCTGCGGCGGAACCATGGCTCAATCCCGGCGACTGCTGGGTGAGCTGGTTGGCTTTTGAACCAAAGTTTGCCATCGATGAAATTGCAAAACTCCTTTCTCCCTACGAAAACACCGAACAACTTTCCATACGTTTGAGAACTAAAGCGCTGTATGCAAAGACG
>CAZBOX010000262.1:0-6824 GCA_964493595.1 uncultured Candidatus Obscuribacterales bacterium
CCGGAGCATCTTGCTCCTCCGCGAAAGCCGGTCTCTGACGATCGTGCTGTAAAGCCCGATTCTGATTGGTCTAGACATTACAAAGCCGCTGTACTTGCTTTTGAAGATGAGAAGTTTGAGGAAGCGGAAAAGTCATTGACGCGTGCGATCCTTCAAGCCAGACAGGACCGAAATGACGTTGAGTTGCTGCAAGCTTTGCGCCGACAGCAGGATGTTCTCTACGTCCAGCGTAAATTCAAGGACGCCGATGCTCTGGATGCTGAGATTATGCGTCTGACTGCATCGACTGATTTTAAGGAGCCTGACGAAGCGCAGAGAAGTGCTCAAGATGAGCGCATCGCCAAGCTTGCCACCTTTTGCCACGAGCGGGGACAATGTGGCACGGCAATCAAATTGCTGGAGCATTCTGTTGAAATCTCAAAGAGAATGCATGGCGTCAATAGTCTGAAAACGGCAGAGCGCATTCAAGAGCTTGCTTCTCTTCACATCGCGCTTGATGAGAATGACAAAGCCCAGCCTTTGTTGGAACAGGTAATGGAAATCAAGTCTGCTCTGGCAAAGAAGAAGAGCGGAAAGTAAGCGAACTGTGGCTATCTTGGTTTCTTGTCGGGATCTCTCTTTTTCGGCAGGTGAGTCGCGCTTAGATGTTCGAGCTTCCATTGATATTCGGCTGCAGATATTTCACGTCGAGCGTTTGGCGTGTTTTCAATGATTCTTCCATCCAATCCGCGAATCATCTTCGGCTCGCCGGTTTGACTGGTTCCGTATTTCTTGTCGATTTGTGCCTGGTCGTATTTTTTTATCGACTCGTACATGTGCGGTGAGTCGATAGCCAGAGTGCGACGGTCCCCGCCGGCACGCTCTGCGCCTCTCAGTCCCATGCGGAAGCCTGCTAGTGATTCTGCATGTTGTTCTTGTGGAAAGTCGAAATAGTTGTTTATCGATGGAACCTTCGCTCGATCGCGCATTTGCTCCGCTTCTAAGCGGCGCTTCCCGTCGGCTGGTTGTCGACCGGCAACCCAGCGAAATTCCTGTCTATCGCCGTCGAATTTCCAGAGTCCGCCATTTTTGTCTTCCAGAACCGGTTGTTGCGTGCGTTGATGCCAGCGCCATCCCATGTCGGCTGCAAGCTTCCTGCTCTCCGGCGTACTTCCGGGTCCGACCATCTCGCCGAGAAACTTTTTGTCCCGCTGCTCGTGGTGCCCGAGTTCGTGATAGAGAGTTCCTTCTAGTCCCTGGAAGCCTTTCATCTCCTGGCGGGCGAAAGGCAAAATGAACATATTTCCGTTTCGGGCGTCGGATACGGCTTTCGGGTTGTGACAGCCATTGCAGTGGTGTGGGGTGGCTGGTTTATCACCGGGCTTGCTCATGTAGAATCCGTAGTCTGTATTTTCGTTCTCGTCTGGGCGGATGAACCACATTTTCAAACCACTGTAATTTTCATGATTGGTGTTTTTCAGAACATCTTTCAGTGTATTCAGTTCTGCTTCTGTCGGCACCCCAGCATAAATCGGAGCGTCGTCAGGCGGGCCGGCCATTCTTCCTTCATTCGGGACTTTTTCGCCTGGTCTGGCGAATTTGACACCGTACTCGCGTGTGAGTTCTTCTTGCATCTTGGTGATGCGTTCAAGTTGCGGCGTTCTTGCTATCTGAGCGTCGCCACCGTCCGGTTTGAAGCGGAATTCACCGTGTTCGGTGAGTGCCGCGGTGCCCGATTTCTTTTCTCCGGTTTTGGTATTGGTCCAGTTTTTGCCGTCTCCTGTCCATGCGCCGCTTTGATCGCTGAAGCCGGTGACCACGCCTTTCTTGTCGCGTGTTACCGAGAATTCTGCACCTTGCGAATTGGTTATCGTGCGGGTGACAGTGCCGTCAGGAGAGAACTTAGACTTTATTCCGTAGTCATCATTTGTTATTGAATAGTTGCCGTCTTTGTCGATGGAGACTTCGCCGCGCCGAACGCGCAGGTTCGGCTCTCCGGTTTTCCAGGTTCTTCCACCATCTTCGGACTTCCATTCGCCGAGGTGGTCTCGCACAAAGTTGGGCTTATTGTCCGCACCATAGCGTATTTCAACTTGAGTGTCCCTTCTGGAACCCGTTCCGAATATACGTGTTCGTTCTGTTCGTGTTGGGTCATCGGCACGGTCGCGCTGTTCCGGGCGACTGCGACCGTTCAAGAGTCCTGTCAGGTCGGACCCGTTGAATGCCAGATCGAATCTTCCGAAAGCTTCCGGGAGCCCGGCTGAATTTGCGTTGCGTGTGATGTCGCCCAGGAATCGCAGTGTTTCCTGGGGCGTACCGGCGGTAAGTCCCAGTCGCGAGCCAAAATCTGTGCCGGCGTCCTTCTTGGGCTCTGAGGCAGTATCTAGCCTGGTTTCGGTTCTATCAGGTTGTTGGTCCGGTTCAATTGCAGGCGGGCGCTGACGCGCCGGTTCGGCAACCGGAGAATCGGTGGTAGACATTTTTCTCTACAGCAGGAAGCTCCGCTTTTAGGCGGCAGCGGGACTTTTTAGTGGGGATGGTAACAGTTTGAGCCAGTCTATTATATTTAACGCACGTGAAGAGGTCGTGAACAATACATGTTCACGACCGTCCACTTTTGGTTTTTGGCACACCTTCCTTATTGCAGGTCGCACTCACGAATTTGCGTGTGCGCAGGAATTGCTTTATCTGTGACGCGACCGACAGCTTGCGATTTGCTTTTGATCGCGTCCGACCAGATGTCGCTCTCTGATGCGCGTCGTTGAACAATCATGGTTTTGTCGATTTCAGTGCTGGCTGGAATTGCATCGACAGACATAACGACATATTCGGTTGCCGAGCCTTGCGATGCCAGCATTCGTTCTTCTTCCTGGCTAACTTTGCCAGTCACCATCATTGTTACTAAAACTGCCATACCGATTATGATCATTAGCATCACTACTGGTGGCATTCTAGATACGGTTAATAACAAAACTCTTATTGGATTCATGGTTGTAATTCGCACCTCGTGACAACCATCCTATACCTTAAACGACCAGGTGTTTTGTGTCTCAATAATTCCTTAACAGGTGCCAGCCGGTGCGGATTTGATCCTTCCCCTAATTCTGTGTGCGTTAATGTAGATGCTTAAGTTGGTGGTGCTGCTTCGCCCGTAGTCTGAGTGAGGAATGGAATGTTCAAACCGGTTTCGATGTTTTTGCCTGCGGTTTTCTTTTCTATGGTGTCGTCGGCTGCCTGGGCGGCTGACATTATAGAAGTAACTACATATCATGGAGACGAGTTGCACACGAAATCAGGCTTGACCTGGACCGGTCTTTTCCCTCTTCAGAAAGGTCAATTTGAATTGCGACCCACGAAGGTAAAAGTCGCGATTGTTCGCGATGAGATCAATGACGAGGCGGCAGACCAAAAGACAGGTAAGAAAGTCACAGTATCAGATAAGGTTGAGCCGCTTTTCTTGATCAAGCAGCTGCCCGCCTTGAAGACCGGCAAGGTTATAACCAGCAGAGTTTTTCAGAAAGAGCGACCGGAGGTTGGCACAAAGGTCAAACTCAATGTCGGCTCAAAAGAATCTACGCTGACGATAAGTGGCATCAAGAAGGAAGAATATCGCGCTCAATACAAGATTGTTTTGCAAACGGGCGGTGTTAAGCAAACAATCTTTGAGCGCAAAGAGCTTGCCGAGTCGTCATTCCCTTCCTTGTTGTGGGCGGGCGATCTCGATGGCGATGGCAAACTCGATTTGATCATGGACACCACAGACAATTACAACATGCGAGATCTGACGCTGTTTCTGTCAACCAGAGCGAAGCCTGGAAGACTGGTCGAAAAGGTCGTCAACCACATCTCAACGGGATGTTAGAGCGGCGAAGATCGCTAGCAACGTACTCGAAAGTGACCGCCTGCTTGCAGCCCGCTCTGCACTTTTGTCGTGTAATTGCGGTGCAGCCACTGCCCTTCGTTGGTCAGGTCGCGCGTCTCGTACAGGACGCTGGTTTTCGATTCCTGTTTTACAATTTTGGCATTGCCGTTTACCTTAACGACATTCGCTTTGCACCCGGAAAAGTCATTCATGCTATCCATAATATTGGCGAGGGTCGGAGGCTCGAATGATTTAGCGTTATCTTGCTCTGTGAATGCTTCGACAGCTGCCGCTTGCAAAAGTTTTGCGCTCATTTTTCTGAAAAGGGCACTGGACGCGTAGATGTCGATGCTGTTTAGCTTTCCGTTGATGGCAAAAGCGCAGCCAATCACATCTGGTTTCTCGTAAATCACCTGGTTTAAGTCACTGATGTATTTCTCAGTGCATTCCTGCAGCTTTTCACTTTCCAGAGTCAGCTGCAAGCTCGATGCGGAAAATTGATCTTGAATTTCAGAAACGGCAATGCCGGCGTTTTGTGCGGTTCGCCTCTGAAGTTTGCCGACTTCCGTCCATATCTCATCTTGTGAGCCTCTTCTTGCTGCAAAACGCAAGCGAGTGGAGGATAGCGAGAAGTTGGATGTGGAAAAGCTACTTTCCAGTTCTGCTCCACGCTGATGCCAACGTCCTTGTTCGACACAGAACGAATCGATTGTCTTGAAATCGGATTTGGAGGAAAGAATCATGTCATGCTGCAGGGCGCGATCCTGCCTGCCGCCTTTGACAATGTCGCCTGACTGAATGAAGACGACCTTGTCTCCGGCGTTTTTCACTCTAAGAACTTGAACTATTCCTGTTTCTTCAATCACAACCTTTTTCTTTGCCAGAGCCTCTTCCAGCGTGATGAAATCAGTGGTGTTTATGTCACTTCCGTGAATCAAATACATAGACAGGTTGCCACTGGTGAATGGTCCCGCCATTTCTGCCTCCGAGAAAACGAACGGTTCAACTGAGACGTCATCGTCAACTTCCAGTGTTGACGAAACAGAGTCGTGAACGTGTGATTTTCTCCTGAGCCAAGAGAATAGACCCATGTGCCCTCCCCCGTGAGCTAATGAGTCAGCTCACGATTCAGATTGTGAAAATGCCAACGCTTCGCCAGAGTTGTGGCGCACAACTGCCACACCCGAATGCGCAAAAATATAAATGACCCCAAACGCGTAATCCCATCCTATCAGGCAGTGCCAAATTGCGCGACCTCTGGCTCTTTCACCATTGAATGCATCCAAGATGCTTGCTGTAACTGGTTTTCGCTTATTCAGGGCGGGCTGGTAATCGTCGCCGCTTGACAACATTGAGTAATTCTAAGGAAACACCGTTGGCGTGAGTTTTTTCGCAGGCAGTGAGAGTGGAGATGCCCCCGTATAATAGAGAGACTTAAGACGGGGTATTTGTCAGTGGAAAATTCGAATCTGGGAGGCTCTAGTCGCAAGACCTCCGACGACCTGTCGAAGAAAATTCTTGGTGGCTTGCAAGGCAAATTCACCGGCGAGGAAACAGCTCACTGGATTGCAGACGTCAATAAAGAGCCGACAGCGGCCGTCAAAAAGACTCACAGCGAGCCGGTTCATCTGACAAGCGTTGCTTTTCTGGACAAGTTATTCGATGACTTTCAGCGCTACGCTTTTGAATTAGCGAATGCTGACACAACCGATAAGAGAGACGTAGTCATCAACCGTCCCGTCGCTCCTGCAACTGCCAGCCAGCCGAGTGAATCGCTGGTGATTTTTCAAGGCACGCTTGTTACTGAACCATGGGCGCTGGTTATGCAAGCGCAGGCGAATAAAATCCACGCTTATATCGTCACTACCGAGAATTTGCCGACTTTTAGCGGGCGCGAATCATTCTTCTCCAGCTATATCGATATCGATGCGACAGTTGAGGATGGCGAAACTGTTTGGAAGGTCGATGGCCAGCTTATTTTAGATTCGATGCTTTCCTATCTTTCCAAAAAGCTTTTTGGCATTTTGATACGTGTGGCACTTGGCACAGCCTTGCCGGCAGAGCGTTTTTCAATGGATGAAAACTCGAAAGAGGCGCTCAATCTTACGGACCTGCTTGCCCAGAATCGTCGCGGGACACTGGCCGCTTACGAGACTTTTGTTGCCGGTGTTGACTATGAGGTGAATAATCTCAGTGCGATAGCGATGAAGGCAATTTCGGTTCTGGACAAAGAGCATGCAAGAGAAGTGATGCTCCGTACGAATCACTTGAAGATGTGGCGCGAAAAGCTACTCGCGCTCGGAGATGAGCTTAAGCAAATTATGACAGAGTAGTTGTCATCGCATGATTTACTGCAATGGCTGCAATAAAGAAATAGTCGGACAATATGTCGAGGCGCTGGGGCAAAAGTGGCATCCGCAACATTTTGTCTGTGCCATCTGCGGCAAACCATTCGGTAGCTCCGGTTTTTTGCAGCGCGATGGAAAGCCTTATTGCGAAGTCGATTATTATGATCAATTCGCTACTAAATGTGGTGTTTGTCGAAAACCTCTGATTGGAGAGTACTTCACAGACTATTGGCAGAATAAGTTCTGCAAGAATCATGTCGATGAGCTGAAGAAGTGCTTTAGCTGCTCGCGCCTGATCTGCAACGCCATTACAAATGGTGGCGTAGAGTATGGCGATGGACGAAGCATTTGCAGCCTATGCAGAAAAACTGCAATAGATGATCTAGATAGTGCAAAACCGCTCTTCGAGCAGGTCCGTAAAGTCTTGGCAAAGCTGGGTCTGAGCGTGGACGGAAGCACTAGCATCCCTCTGCGTCTGGCTGACCTTCACGAAATTGACCGTCTGGCCGGAGGCACACCTCAAACCGAAGCCGGGATTTCTCTTCTGGAGACTCAGTCGGTAAATGGGCAGGAGCGGGCGCGTGTAGTAAAAGAGGTGGTCATTCTTTATGGGCTACCGCGAGAGCATAGTGCGG
>CAZBOX010000262.1:6924-8515 GCA_964493595.1 uncultured Candidatus Obscuribacterales bacterium
CGTGTAGTAAAAGAGGTGGTCATTCTTTATGGGCTACCGCGAGAGCATAGTGCGGCTATCATGGCGCACGAATTAGGGCATGTCTGGTGTTTTCTTCAGCGAATGCCCAAGATGCCGCTGGATATCCAGGAAGGGATTTGCGAGTTATTTTCCTTTGGATATCTTTCGGAAGTGAATACTCCTGAAAGCGAATTCTATCGCAATGGCATTGCCCGCAACGAGGATCCTATTTACGGCGGCGGCTTTCGTAAGGTGAATGATGCGCGTGCCGGTCGCTCGATTATTGCAATGTTGGACGATGTTAGAAAGAACGCCACGGTCTAGGCGCCACTTGTCGTTTTAATCCGGTTTCACGAAACTGCCAATTATTTGCCCGTAATTAGCCAATTAATTTCCTTAGATTGGCGTCTACAGATTGCTGCGCCGGTCTGCTGTTTCTAGTAGGAGAATGCTACTCATGAATGATTCATGCATCGCGCTTATTTCCGACTCTCGTGTGGCCCAGGAGCAGCAGCGCAGCTTGATTGATTCGATTTTCGAGAGGATTACTCCTGATCAAACCTCACAAAAGATGGAACTCTGTCGCGCCAGAGAAAATACGCCATACAGAGATATTGTTCTCTACGGCAATGAACTGCAGATGTCTATCAGCACCGGAACTCCATCTTTACAGATGAATCTGACCGAGCATGGACATACGATTTTTGACAAGAATGCCCTGGGCAATAATAGGCTTTTGATGCGCTCCCACTCGGACACGAGCTTTGGTACGAAAGCAGAAACTGCCTACAAATATGATCCCGAAGGAGCTCTGGTCGAAGTGATTGAGCACTCATCCTCATCGAAATTCGAGTTTGTGAGAAAGCATACTCTCACCCCGATCGGCTGGAAAGAAGAGCAATGGAATCGCTATGGGTCACAGTTCAATAAGATGCCGGCTTCGATGGGGCAGAGCGAATTTCAGGCTCAACCTGATGGTACGGTGTTGAAGATCACGCGGTCGCTTGACACGCCGCTTGGAGCGGCGCCGATCAACAGACCCACTATCGAGACATACACGATTCATGATGTGGACGGGCGTGTCAAAGTTTTGAAATGACGAGTTTGAGCGACGAGGAACGCTGTTGAGGAGCGAATGCCCTTGCAGCCAGCGAAAAGGAGTGTAGATACTTGTTCACAAGTATCTACACTTGCTTTTGGGAATCTGTGAGGACAGCATAACCCCAGGCAGGGAAGTCAACGAAGAAGCCGTTTTCTGTCAGCTCGAGGAATTTCATCTCGGTGCTGCTTGACATGCGTATGTCGAAATCTTTCAACCCTAATGCAGTGTCGGTGCCTGGCTCGGATATGTTTACGAAGCATTGTGCTTGATGCGGTGAATAATTCACAACCACATAGACAGGCTTCTCAGAGTCATCCTCCCGCCCGTGCCATGCAAACGCAATGAAACAGTCCGCCGTCCAATTGTCTTCCCATGCGCGCGTGCACTCCAGCAATTTCCACTGTCCGTTATGGACGACGGGTAGTTTCAGACAATCGATAAGTTGGTTATAAAAACTCTGGATCTCTTCATCGATATCTTCTTTTGGTT
>CAZBOX010000263.1:0-8514 GCA_964493595.1 uncultured Candidatus Obscuribacterales bacterium
TTCTTTTGGTAGGCGGCAGTCCGTCCAATTTGACGCTCGCTTATCGTTTTCTTGAACTTGCCAAAGAGAGCGGCAAGGAATTCACGATTGCCATTCTCGAAAAGGGAAAGGATTTCGGCTCAAACATCTTGAGCGGCGCGGTTTCTAATCCGCACGTATTGAAGAAAGTTTTTCCGGACTACAAAGAAAAGAACTTTCCCATCGAAGCCGAATGCACAGAATCGAACATGTCGGTTCTTTCTCTTAATAAGAAATGGGATATACCGAGCAAGATGTATCCCAAGTCTTTCGATAAGAGAGGCTATCTGGTACTGACTTTGAGCTATGTGACCGGCTGGCTGGCCAATCAGGTCATGGAAAAAGCAAAAGAAGTGCCGAATGTAAGCGTTGATCCTTATACTGGATTTTCCGCTCACAAAGTTGTTTTCGAAGACGGCCGTGTCGCCGGGGTTGCGGTATCCGAAGATCCAAAATCGGAAGACGACTATGTATACGCCCGTTTCACCTGCTTCGGTGACAAAGGTTTCATTTCTCGCGACGTCATCGACCACTTCAAGCTCAGAGATTGCCCGCAAATTTGGTCGGTCGGCGTCAAGGAAGTCTGGCAGGTAGACAAAGATTATGCCGGCAAAGTCTGGCACACGCTCGGCTGGCCGCTCCTCGATGGCACCTTCGGTGGTGGCTTCGTATACGGCATGAAAGACAACAAATTGACCATCGGTATGGTAATCAGTTTGGACAGCGCCGATCCCAATATGAACCCGCAACTCAAGCTGCAAGAGTACAAAAAGCACCCGTGGATTCAAGAGATGATCAAGGGTGGAAAGCTGCTTAAATACGGTGCGGCGCTCCTGCCTGAAGGCGGCTATTACAGCCTGCCGAAAAAATTCCACTTCAACGGAGGGCTGTTGCTTGGCGACGCGCTCGGCGTCCTCGATGTGAAAAACCTGGCCGGCATAGACAGAGCCATGGAATGCGGTTACGTGGGAGCACAGGTCGTATTCGACGCCTTGATGAAGGGCGACAGCTCAGAAGGTGCGCTGGCAGCCTATGACGAGCGACTGAAAGACAGCTTCGTCGTCAAAGAGTCATTCAACAATCGCTACTTCCGTTATGCATTCCAGGAAAATCCGCGCTTGTTGGGTCAATACCTGCCTGAGATGGTGAAGAGTATCGACAAATCCACGCCCTGGATCGGCATGCTCAAGATTGGTTTCAAAAACCCTCTGAAGGCACCCAAAGACGGACTTAGATCGCTCGGGCTGATCGAAGGAAAACTGAATATCGGTCCTATCAAGTACGAACCGGACTGGAAGCACATTATTCCTGATTTTGTTCCGCCCAAATACGACGAACCTCAATACGAGAAAGCGACCATTTATTCTCGTGCTGACGCCGTCTTCTTTGCCGGGACGAAGTATCACGAAGGCAATCAACACATCGACGAATTCAATGCAGATGTTTGCGTCAAGTGCATCTCGAAATACGAAGGCTTTGGAAAAACGACACCTTGTGTAGCCGACTGCACGGCGGAAGTGCACAGAGTGGATGTAATCGACAAAGTGAAAAGACACGGCATGTCACTGGAAAATTGTGTGCACTGCCGCACCTGCGAAATCGTTTGTCCGGAAGTGAACCTCCGGGTCAAGCCAACATCACAAGGCAGCGGACCGGATTTCCTCGGACTATAAAGGCACGGCGCCGTGAATTCTTATCTGGCAGGTGGGCTCTTTATCGTTCTCACCTCAGCGCTGGCTGTAGGCGGAATGCTGCTTGTCAGAAGGAAATTCGGGGTTGACGCGCTGATAGCGCACCACGAAGTAGCGGGACATCTGCTCTCCGTGATAGGCACGCTATACGCGGTTTTGCTTGGCTTTGTAGTGGTCGATGCCATGCAACACCAGCAAGATTTGCGCGTGATAGTCGACAACGAAGCCACTCACCTGTGCAATATCTATCTAGCCGCGCACGGACTGCCAGCGGACCTTCAGCGCTCGATAAGAACCCACTGCAAGGACTATGCGGAAATAGTCATCAGTGAGGAATGGCCCCTGCTCGCCGGCGGCGGTTACAGCCCTGAAGCATTCAAGAATTCCTGGGGTCTGTGGAAGGAAATCACCACATTCGATCCGAAAACAGCTCGCGAAGAAGCAATACAACAGCAGCTCATCTCTGAAATTTGCCAGGTAACCGAAAGTCGCAGAACCAGACTGGTCAGCGCCTCTCACGGTGTTGCCCCGGTGATGTGGATCGTGCTGATAGTGGGCGGACTTTTCACATTGATATTCACATATTTTTTCGCAGTCGAGAATGTGAAAACTCAAATAGTAATGACCATCCTTGTTGCTATGACTCTGGCATTGAATATCTTTCTTGTTTTTGTCTTCGGTTATCCCTTTTCCGGAGACATCTCGGTCAGGCCGGATAGCTTCAAGCTTGACCTGGGCGTCTTCAGACACTTTGAAGACGGTCAAATGCCGCCCAAGGAACATTTGCTGCACGGACACTAGAAGCGGCACGAAAGAAACTATCATGGGAAAATCTGCAGATTCATGAGGTGCCGGATGCCGAAAATATTTTTTGCTATTGCTCTTTCTCTCTTTCTCCTGGCCTCGCCCATAGAGCCCGCAGAAGCTCAGCAAGCTAAATTGAAGTCTATAACCATCGCTCAGTTCGGTCATGTTTTTCTTTACATGCCTCTTTATGTCGCTGTAAGGCGCGGATTTTTCAAAGACGAAGGTCTCGATGTGAGACTGGTCAGTACTGGTGGAGACGAAAAGACTTTCACGGCAGTTATTACCGGCAATGCCCAATTCGGTGTTTCAGACCCGACATTTACCGCTATTGCCAGAGAACGCGGTCAAGGTGGCAAAGTCGTCGCTGGTATCGTCCGCGGTGTTCCTTTCTGGGTCGTGACTTTCAAGAAAGATATTCAAAAATTCGATAAGCCGGAGGGTTTCAAGGGGCGGCGCATAGCCACTTACACTGCACCTTCTACAAGCTACGCCGTGATGAAGAAGATTCTGCAGAACGGCGGCAAAAAAATCGATGCGAAAATCGTGCAGGGGGCGTTTGGCACGCTTCTGGCGCTCGTAAAAGCAAATCAAGCCGACATGGCACTGGATATAGAACCGATTGTATCGGTGGCAACAGGCGAAGGCGCTCAGGTTGTCTATTCCCCGGCGTCAGTCCTGGGAGATTTTGCTTTCACAGGTCTGACCGTTTCCGACGACTATATGAAAAAGAACCCGCAAGATGTTCAGAAAGCAGTCAACGCCATAGCTCGCGCTATGGACTTCATTCAAAGAGACTATGAAGGAGCTGTAAAAGTCGCCTGCGCGGACTTTCCAGAGGTGAAAGAATCGGTAGTCAGAGAAGCGCTCAAGCGATTGATCAAGGAAGGAACAATTCCCAAGACTCCGCTGCTTCCCGAAAAGGCGTGGAACAATGCTATTGCCCTGCGCAAAGAAATAGGCGACTTGAAGAGCGCCGGCGCATTCAAGGAAAACGTCGATATGAGTTTTGCAGAAAAGGTTAAACAGGCGCCGGCAAAGAAATGAGCGTAACAACACCGCTTCTGACTATCGAAAATCTCTGTTTTGATTTCGACGGTCAGTCGGAAAAAACGGTGAACTCACTGGAATTGACTGTAGCAAAAGGGGAAATTGTTTGCATTCTAGGTGCAAGCGGTTGCGGAAAGACAACCGTCCTAAATCTCATCGCCGGGCTTCTGAAGCCAAAGTCTGGAATGATAAGTTTGCAAACGGGCAGCAAAAAGAGAAACAGCATCGCATACATCTTCCAGTCGGATGCACTCTTTCCCTGGAGAACCGTCGAAGGCAACTTGATGCTTGCTTTTGATCTCAACAAAGATTTAGATCGCGCGAACGCAAAAGAGACAATGCAAATGTATCTTTCGATGTTCCATCTGAGCGCGCAAGTATTGCAGAAATACCCGGTGCAATTGTCGGGCGGCATGCGCCAACGTGTCAGTATTATTCAGTCCTTGATGTTTGATCCTGAACTTTTGCTGCTCGATGAGCCATTTTCAGCGCTCGACTACTATACAAAATTGAGCTTGGAAGAAGAATTTTGCAATCTGGTCCGAACCAAAAACAAATCGGCGATTCTTGTCACTCACGACATCGAAGAAGCAGTTTCTATGGGCACTAGAGCTTTCATCATGAGCGAAGGAAAACTAGCCAGAGAGTTTCAATTAAGAAAATCGACAGACAACGATTGCCCACGAGGCAGCGAGAATTTCGCAAAACACTACAGAGACATATGGTCGGAATTGAAGTCAGTGATAAGCAGATAGGACATCAAGAAAAAGATGGAAACGACCAGCACAACTAGACTAAACCTGGCACAGCGACTGCTGTATCCGCTTCCGCTCATTGTTTTTCTCATCGTCTGGCATCTGGCAACCCACGACAGCAAAGAGCGACAATTTATTTTTTCCAGCCCAATACAAGTGGCTGAAGCATTAGAGCGCCTGGCAAAAAGCGGCGAACTTTTCACCAATTGCCAGGTCACCATCTTGGAAGCTGTAGCCGGCTTCGCCTTGGGCACTGCTGCAGGAGCGGTAATCGGTCTGGCCCTCTGGTATTCACGTATAGTGGCAGAGATTTCAAAACCCTATATAACTGCTCTGGCAACAGTTCCTATCTTTGCTCTGGCACCAATTATCATTTCCTGGTTCGGCATCGACATCCGTTCTAAGATCGCACTGGCATTTCTGACGACTGTCTGCGTCGCCATCGTGCAGAGCTATCAAGGCGCGATGTCGGTGGAGAAAAGATTTCTGCGCTTGATGCAAGTCGCGGGCGCAACGCGCTGGCAAACTTTCAAATTGGTTGTCGTTCCATCTTCTCTAATTTGGGTGCTCAACGCCATGAAGTTGAATATCGGTCTTGCTCTGATGGGAGCATTCATCGGCGAATTTATCTCTTCTGAAGAAGGGCTTGGACACATGATTGTTAAAGCCTCAGGCTTATACGATCAAGCGACGGTTTTTGCAGGAGTTATCGCGCTCATATTGATAGCCCTGATTCTCACTTTTATCATCGAGCAAATCGAAAATTTCTTGATGCGCTGGAAATCGGCATGAAACAAAGCCGGATTTCAAGCCACAGTCTTGGGTGAAGACGACGGAGGTGGCTCGGCTGGTTCCTGTATTCCTTTAAACCAGGTTTCTACATTCTCGAAATTTTTCGCATAATCGAATACAACATTCTTCGATCGGGAGCGGCTTACGCATTTGACTTGCCACTTATTCTCAGAAATCGGGTTAATCTCCACTTCCAGGTCTTCGCCCGGGGATCTCCAGCTGGCGCCGGTCGAAGCGCGTGCTGTCAGATGCTCAGTATCATCAGAAACCTGGTGAACATAAGGCACCATCAGCAGTGCCCGACGACAAGCGGCCATGGCTTCCTTGCTGCTACCTTCAAAAATCAATTCTCTGGATTGCTCCAGTTCCCATAGCTGACTATGCTCGCCTTTGGCTCTATTCATGCGCAAGAAAAGGTCTAGAGGCAGTAAGACTGCGACCATCAAGATGGCAAAAACCATACCGATTTCGAAGCCCCATTTCACACCATATTCAAAAGCGTTCTGATCGCCTTTGACCGTAAGAAATATGATGATAATCAGCAGCCCGATACCGCCGCCGAAGCCTAGCGCTCCTACGACGATTGCTCGAATGATTCTGGCGATATATTGTGCCATTCAAAAGTTCCGCTGCGAAGCGATTAGATCTCTTCTTCTGTCCTGGGGATATCCTGGTTCATAGACCAGCGTACAAAGCGGAAGAGCATATAGAGAGGCGGCAACAACACTACTGCAGCAATCACCTTATCAATCAAACGTCTCATTTCCACAAATCCTCTTGGTCTGATACGGAAAAATGGGCTTCCTTCAAACTGCCTTTAATCATCAGCGTCATCTACCAGACAGGTCGATTCTTCATCGTCATTGATTTTGACACCTTCAGCCTGAATATCTTCCACGTCGACAGCTTCTATTTCAAGTTCTTCAACTTGAATCTCTGCAGACGATGAGCTGTCGCTTTCTGTTTCATCAAGCCCGTCAGAATCGAGCATGACTTCCTCATCCGGAAATCCCCCCTGGGCATCGAGTGCCTTTTGCGCCTTCGAGGCGGCCAGCAATTCTCGTGCTTTCAGTTTCTCAGCTTGCGAGCGCTTCGGAAATAATCTGGTGCGGCAACGAGAGCAAAAGCAATAGCTTCCTTCGCTCAAATGTCCAAAATCCGCCATTTTGAATCCCACCGGAAGATAAGCGCGAGTGGCCACCAGTCTTCTGTCCAAGCCTTTGAGGCGGCGCTGATAGATTGTCACGTATTCATGCCGGCAGGTTGATGGTTCTTGACCCATTCAGTGAAACTCCAGAGGACCTACTTATATATATGCACCTAAAAGCTGGAAATGGATAACCATTACTTACGAGACTACTGCTTTACTACAGGATATTCCTTAAGCAAACGCCCCCGCCAGTATATGACGACCGCCAGCCTATGCTCAGCCTTTACGGTTGATGGAGAAGAAAAATATAGAGTACGAGTCCCGCCTGTTTCCATGGGAGGAGAAGACGGCGAAGCGACCGGCAGAGTTACGGAACCAGCCGTACGCTTGGTAGAGTGATCGAAAAAAAGAACTTTCAAGGACAGATCTTTCACCGGTCTGCCACTGATATTGCGTATGCGAATCTCCCCTTCCGGTGTAAAGCTGCCTCTCGCCAACCAGATTCGGCTAGAACTGAGCGCAATCGGAGGAACCTTTTCGAAATATTCGTCCGGCTTGGACGCAAGGCTCGTCTCATCTTCGGGCGGCTTGTCCTTTTCATCAGGCTTGCCAATCAGCAAAGAGAGCTGCTCGGCAACCCGCTCGGCGCGCACTTTGACCGAGGCAGATTCCTCACGCTTACCCTCCTTAAGCAGCTTCTGGCTCCAATCGAGAAGAACGCCCTCAAGCTGTTTCAACAATTCAGGTTTATCGCCAAGATCCAATGCATCTTCAAGGGCGCGAACCGCGCCCGGATAATTGTTGAGTTTCAAATCGAGATTGGCGAGAAGAACGTAATTTTCGACACTTCTTTCCTTGTCCGTCAGATCAATCAACGCCGATTGAGCCGCTTGAAAATCGTTTTTCTCGCACAAGAGCGTAATCAGCTGGTGACGGGCTTCAAGATTATTGGGGTCAGATTTGGATACCAGATCATAGTTCTGGATAGCCCCTTGATTGTTGCCTAATTGCCTGTAGATAAGAGCCAGATTCATTCTAGTTATTGGCTCATCGGATACCTGAAGTGCCGTCTCAAGCAGTGTCGCCGCTTTCTTCAAGTCCTTTTCCTTTGTTTCGGCAAGGGCAGCCAATTGCCTGTAGCAATCGCTGAGACGGTGGGGGATGAGAGAGCGCAGCGGTTCACTGACGTCTTCGGCGTGCGAATTAGCCTCTTTGAGGTGAGCAACCGCCGCTTCTAAATCCGTGTTTCGCAAATTCTCTTCAGCCCAGGCCAGATAGAGGCGCGCTCTCTCATCGGCGCCGTCATGCGCGCCCATTACTGAAGATGCAGAGTTGAACAGCTTCTCCGCTTCCGCGAAATGCCCCTTAGTCGTGTAGTAGCTGGCATATGCACTTACAACCGGTGCTAACTGCCTTCCTGCTATACGAAGTCGCAGTGCGGTATCTAGAGCAAGGCGGCCTTCGGCCGGGCGGTCTGTGGTCAAATACCCCTGAGCCAGATATGGATAGATGTTGGCATCATCAGGGCGTTCTCGTGACAGCTTCTCAAGAATAGGCACAGCAAAAGCCGATTTCCCTGATTTAATCAAATCGACTGCTTGCTCAAAAGGCGTCTTTTCGGGCTTTCCAAAAAAAATCACGAGAGCAATTATGGCTGCTCCAATCAGCACAAAAATCAGTGTGCGCCACTTCTTGAGACCACTGGCTGTGGCTGGTTGGGCGTCCGATTTTTCCTGTGCATCAACATTGGACATCTAATGCTACTCAATTGAGATAAAACGCATATGCGAGACTCATCAAAGTTATAATAACGTGCAATATGACCACTGATATAAATCTGACTCCGACTGCATCCCCCATTGAAATCGCCAGAGGCGAAGGTGCCGGCTCTTTGCCGCCCATTACAGGCAGAACATGGGGTACTGCTTCCGAATGCCGCGCTGCGGCTCTGCTCATTCACGGACTGGGCGCTCACAGTGGCTGGTTCGAAGCGCTGGGCCGCCGGCTGAAAGTGCGCCGCTTGTTTGCTGTGGCGCCTGATCATGTAGGCTTCGGCAAGCGTCGCAAAGAGACATTTACCTCTTTCCATCAGTGGCTTGACGACACGGTAACGGCATACAACTATGTGCGTGAAAAAGTCGGTGACAAGCCTATATATCTGATGGGCAATAGTATGGGCGCGCTCGTGGCTCTGAAAGTGGCAGCGCGAATCAAACCGAATGGCTTAGTGCTCTTCTCACCCGGTTTTGACGGG
>CAZBOX010000264.1:0-8478 GCA_964493595.1 uncultured Candidatus Obscuribacterales bacterium
GAACATTCCTTACAACTTTTTCCACTCCTCCGCTAAAGTTGTAAGGAATGTTCAGCATCGCTGCGCCAACAGTGGAAAACTACGGAAAAGGTGGAATCGGTCGGGCGCTATCAAGCGATGCTGAACATTCCTTACAACTTTAGCGGAGGAGTGGAAAAAGTCTCTTTCATTCTCAATTTGCTCGCCACATCTAAAGAGTCAGGCGGCTGCACTGTGGAATGGAATTACGTGATCATTTCGCCTTTCGCCTTCGAGCCAATGGGGCTATCAGTAATTGCGGAAGATATTTATAAAAACACCACGCTAGAAATTCGCTCAGCCCTATTCACAGAGCAAGGCGATGTCGAAGAAGCAGAATATCTCGACTCGAAAACAGAGCCGCAATCCCCCTCGATAGAGATGGATTCGGCGCCCGAGCCCTTGAAATTAGAAGTTCCGATAGCGCAAAGTGCTGAACGTAGTTCAAATTCTTACGTATTGCCGGACATAGTTGGTGAAGAGTTAAAGCACATTCCAGGCACAACAGGAGATGCGTCCTTGATGCAGGTCCCTGATGTTCAATCACAAATGCCTTCAATCGAGCTGACTGTGCCCGCGAATGATTTACTGAACATTCCACAAAACACAATACCAATACCGCCCGCGGTAAATTCGCAGTTGGGGACAATCCCCAACACGCTTAACTTCGCCCCACCAGACCAGAGTCTTTCTTCAAACACCGCCAAACCGCCTGGCGGCAAATGCATAAAGTGCAGCCAGGACAGAGATCCCAGTTTCAATTTTTGCCTTTATTGCGGCTACAGCGACGCTAAAAGTGATTTTTAAGACTCAGACAAAAGGGCGTTTTCTCATTCTAGAAACTCTGGAATACACAGCCGGCAAAACAAGCAGAGTCAAAATCGTTGAAGTTATTAGGCCACCGATAACCACTGTAGCCAGAGGGCGCTGAACTTCAGCGCCGACAGAATCTGCATAAGCCATCGGCAAGAACCCGAAAGATGCAACCATGGCAGTCATCAGTACAGGACGCAACCGCTGTTTTGCTGACAAGAGTGCAGCCTGTCTTGCCTTTAGACCGTAATCGAGCTCTAAATTTCTGATCGTCGATACGAGAACAACTCCATTCATAACAGCAACTCCAAAGAGTGCTATAAAGCCTACTCCGGCGGTTACCGAAAGCGGCATACCACGTATGAGTAAAGCGAATATGCCGCCGGAAATCGCCAGCGGAATATTTAAAAACACCAGCCAGCCAGGTCTGGCGGAGTTAAACAGAGCGTAGAGAAGAGTAAATATCAGTATGAGAGCAAGTGGAACGAGAACGAAAAGCCTATCTTGCGCAACCTTCAGATTTTCAAACTGCCCGCCCAACTCAATACGATATCCACTGGGCAGTTCAATTTTTGAAAGCAGCGCGCGTGCATCCTGTATGTAGCCGCCCAGATCGCGACCTTGCACGTTTGCCTGCACAGTGAAATATCGATCGCCTTGCCGGTGCGAAATTTGAGAAGCCCCTTCCTTGCGGGTAATCTTTGCCAATTGCCCAAGGGGAACCAACTCGCCTGAAGACATCGAAACTGGCAGGGAGGCAATATCCTCACCACGTTGGAGAACTTTAGGTTCGAACCTGACGGTCAGGTCGAAGCGGGGCTTGCCTTCAAATATGGTGCCAACAACTTTACCGTCTCGTGCCGCCGAAATCGTATCGAGAGCGTCCTGACCGTTGACTCCATATGCAGCCAATGCAGACGTATCGAGCTTGGCAGTCACAACCGGAAGCCCCATAGTCTGATCCAGTTTCATATCGGATGTCCCTTTTACATGTCCGAGCACTTCGCCTACGCGAGCGCCGAGCCTGCGCAATTCACCAAGGTCGGGACCAAATATGCGCACTGCCACATCACCTTTGCTGCCGGCAATCATTTCGTTCATACGCTGTTCTATCGGTTGAGAAATGAGAAAGCACAATCCAGGAATCTTTTTTTGAAGATTGATACATATCTCGGTTTCGATGTCTTGTTGCACTATTCCTTTACGCCATTGAGAGCGATCTTTTAGAATCACGAAAGTATCGGTTTCATCCGGGCCCATCGGATCAAAGGCAATCTCGGAATGACCGGTCCGTGAAAGGACGCGCTCTACTTCAGGCACAGCCTTAATTACTCGCTCAACCATGAGATTCTGCTCGTTGGCTGTGAGAAATGATGAGGAAAGAGGCCTGTTCAAAGTCAATACCATTGAACCTTCTTTCAAAACAGGCACAAATTCTGAGCCAAGAAGTGGCAGACAGCAAAGGCTGCTTGCAAAAACAGCAAGAGACAGCAGACTGACTATATTGGGATGATTCACTGCAGCCAGCAAGATGCGTCTATATGGATAGTTAATCAATCTCATGAACAGGCTCGTATGGTCGTTTATCTCGCGACCGAGCAGAAAATACGAGAGACTGGGAGTGATCAACAAAGCCACCGCCAGAGCCGTAAGCAATGCAAAAACAACCGTAAGAACCATAGGTTGAAAGGTTTTTCCAGACACTCCAGGCAGAGCAAGTATCGGTAAATAGACAACGGTGATAATCAGCACAGCAAACAATACCGGCGCTGCAACTTCAGCAGTGGCAGCCTTGACGACCGCAAGTCGATTCGCACCCTTTCCAGCCGAGGAAAGACGACAAATAATGTTTTCCATAACC
The DNA here is from genome assembly GCA_964493595.1 of uncultured Candidatus Obscuribacterales bacterium. Classification (GTDB taxonomy): domain Bacteria; phylum Cyanobacteriota; class Vampirovibrionia; order Obscuribacterales; family Obscuribacteraceae; genus QKMZ01. Next base: position 2,693 of record CAZBOX010000264.1, read on the forward strand.
ACTACCGAGCCATCTATAAGGATGCCGAAATCAATTGCACCCAGCGACAAGAGATTGGCGGAGGTCCCGGTAATACGCAAGAAGAGCAGCGCGCCGGCGAGGGAAAGAGGAATCGAAAGAGCGGCAATGATACCGCCTCTAATACCACCAAGAATAATGAAAAGAACGACCAGCACGAGCAATGCCCCAAAGGAAAGATTGTGCCAAACGGTATCGACAGTTCTGTCAATGAGCCAGGCGCGATCGTAAAAGGCATTAAGTTCAACACCTTTCGGCAAGGCTTTTGATATGCTCTCAATTTTCTTTGCTAAGGCAGTGACGAGCTCCTTTGAATTCTCACCTTTTCGCATCACAACCACACCGATGACACTCGTACCGGCACCATCATGAGTAACCGAGCTCTGGGCTAGTTTGTGGCCGATCACACATTCGCCAACGTCGCGCACTCGCACTACGCCACCATGAGGCATTCTTTCTATAACTACATTGCCGATATCGCTGCTGCAGGTCAGCATACCTTCGCCCCTCAAAAGCACCTGGTCATTCTGCTCGACCAGATAGCCGCCGCCTGCATTGGCATTATTTCGGCTAAGTGCATTCATCACCTGGGCAGCTGAGATCTTGTAGCCGTGCATACGCTCGGGATGAAGCCAAACCTGATACTCTTTGACTTCCCCGCCCATGGATTGAACTTCATCCACCCCTGTAACCGTTTTCAAAGCCGGGATGACCTGCCAATCGAGGATTTGCCTCAACTGCATCTCACTGAAATTCTTGCCTGTAATTTCGAATTGATACACTTCGCCCAGACCGGTAGCGATCGGACCGAGTACCATGTTGACCGGTATATTGGCAGGAATCTGTCCTTCGGCTTGACGCAAGCGTTCGCTGACTTGCTGGCGAGCCCAATATATATCCGTACCGTCTTCAAACACAACCGTCACCTGGGACAGCGCGTATTTGGAAATTGAGCGTTGAAGAACCAGTCGCGGTAGATTCTGCAAACACAATTCGACTGGATAAGTAACATATTGCTCAACTTCTAATGGCGCCAGCCCCCGAGCACGCGTCGTCACAGTGACCTGAACATTAGACACATCAGGGACAGCGTCGACACGCAGAGTGCTATACGCCCAGGCACCAGCCAGAACTAGAATCGCCGACATAACGATAGCTATTACCCGGTGTTCCAGCGCACCAGATACAATACCATTGAGAAAATCGGATCGGCCAGGCTCGTTAATGGAACTGCCCGGAGCTAACCTGTTCGCTTCCGCATGTTCGGCTCGATGACTTGAATTGCTTTTCATTCGCCACTTGAGCCTCCAGAGATACGACTCCTCAGACTCTCGGACTTAAGGTAGAAGGCGCCGCTTGTCACTATCCTCTCCGCGGGACGCAAACCGGAAGTTATTTCGACCGTTTCTCCTGTTCTATTACCGGTTGTGACGGCGCGAACTTGATATTGACGAGGTCTGATTTCAACAAAAACAACATCGTTCTCATCGATCGTCTGCACTGCTGACGAAGGAATGGACAAGCACTGGTGAGAACCGCCGGACCTAGATAAAGTGGCAATTACCAGCATGCCCGGTTTTAGTAAATCGCCCGGATTATCTATTTCAGCTCGCACATGCGCCGTGCGCGATTGCGGATCAAAACTTTCAGCCAGTCGAGTGATCTTGCCTTTGAAAAATCGATTGGGCAAGCTCTCGGAATGGAAATCTATGACACTGCCCAGGTGGATATGTGACACTTCTCTCTGGGGCACTTCAAGCATCACCCAGACTTTATTCAGATTGGCTATCGTCATGAGAGCACTGGCTCTTCCCTGCGAAGAAGAATTAACGGTGCTGGAAGGTCCGACGCTTTGCCCGGCGAATAAATCTTTTCTGACAACAACGCCGGAAACAGGAGCACGAATCGGCAATTCAGACGTGACAACATCAGGTGATTGAGAGCTCGCTGACGAGCCCTCGATATCGGAAAACGGTGCATCCGGCTCTTTCAGGCCAAGCGCCCTGATCTTTACGCGCGCCGCCTGCAGAAAAGCCAGGGCTGCATTCATAGAACCTATTGCCGCTGCTTCTTCAGACTGCACTGCGACGCGAGAAGAGCGTGCGTTCTCAATATCTTTCTTTGCTGCAATACCTTCTTCATTGAGCTGTGTCACCCTTCTCTCGTTTGCTTTGCTCAATTCCAATCGAGCCCTGACTGCAGCCAGCTGTGCTTTAGATTGTGACAGTTTGGCTAAGGCTTCAAGATATAGTGCCTGGGCGTCTGAAATATCCGGACTGTTTACGTAAGCAAGCAATTGACCGACACGAACCCGGTCCCCGACATCTACCAAAACCCTTGTTACCACACCATTAGCGGGTGAGTAAACTATGCCGGTACTGTTTGCCGCAGTTTCAATAGTCGATGACAATTCAATGCTGCTGCCATCGAGCGATCCAATTCCGGATATCGACGTCCGGATATTAGCTGTATTGGCCTGTTCTTCGCTGATAACAAGCACTCGGCCAACACCCGAGACTGGCTGTCCAGAAGTGCTGGTTTGCGACGATTTGACGACGCTTTCTTTGACCAGTAGCTGCGCACCTCCAGTCGCAGAGTGCAAACCACCGGCATCGCTCTGTGAAGACGGATGTTCATTGATACATCCATTCAGAGAGGCAATTGTTAAAAAAGCCAGACACGTGCGGTCAACCATTTTAGACATGGAAAAACCCTTTTCGAAATAAATGAAATTGAAATGCTGTCCAACACCCGCCGATTCAATGGCGGGAGAACCTGATCAGGACAAGACAATTTAAATCAAGAGGGACCTGTATGCCAGGTAAATCGGCAGACCGGCCTTCACGGTGAGAGTCCAGGGAAGTTCACGACATGCAACATTTTCGTCTTTCGGAATGTCAGGCTGCGCGAATAAGAAAGCGAACAGCTGGACGAACAGTCTTGCAGGCGATACGACCATTCCGTGCTCTGCATGAGAAAGACAGGAAGGACTATGAACGTGGCTTGGACAAGCGCAGGGCAAAGGACTCGCTCCTGCATCAGCCGAGAAGCTTCTGTAAGCGGCAATTCCGGATGCATTGACACAAGCAGATTGATGAGAGCGATCCGTACCTTGATTTCCGGCAATTACCGGCACGATCTCCGTGCTAAAAAAGTCATGCCAGAAAGTACCGGTCCACAGCAAGGCCAGCATCGTCATGGCAATCAGCCAAATATTAAGGCTCTTGGGCTTTTTCAACTTATCTCCGTTCAACCGTCTACAGATTCGATTCTATCTCACCCAGAGCCCGAAGGAATCATTCTTTCGGATACAAGTTGCGTTTGATACGGTCTCGGCGCAATGAATTTGCGATTCTTGCCAGCGGTCTGCGCCCCGAGTCAAGCAGTCTTTGTGTAATTTCGGATAGCTGCTGGCGTGCAACTTTCAGTGCGCTTGCTGAATCAACAGCCAATGGTGGCAGCACAGCCGCTGCATCACCGCCGATAACATTACGCGCAAGCAAAGAATGAGAAGCACCATGCGCGGACAATGTCCTTGGGCCTTCTACAAACACACTAAAGTGCTCGTTGAGTAGTTCGCGGTCCAACTGCGTCTCAATCACCACAGTAATCAGATTTTCAGGCTTATACTCTTCTTTGAAATTGCGATTAAAGGCGACTATGTCGGCCATACTCGGAATTTCGATAAGCTGACGAGAACGAACTTCGACAACTCTCTTTCCATCAAGATAATTTTGCTTGATACGCGGCAAATTGATATCGGCAATCAACCACGCGTATCGAGCATTATTGTGAAGCGCACTAGACGACTCTGCAATGCTGACAAAAGTGTCATGAGGAGCGATGATCCTGGTGGTGCGATTATAACGGTGTATCTGGAGATAACGCATCGTTCCAGGGATGTCATCATCCGTGCTATCTGCCGTTTTTCGAATGGTCATTGAAGATTTCTCTGAAGAATCTATCTGTGACTCTGATGTATGGTCTTGCTCCTTCTCAGCAAATGTTTCTCTAACGCGAGCAGTTCCACATGATGCAAGCACGGCGGCAAGAGCAATCTCAGCGCCGGTAATGAAACGCTTTTCCGAAGGATAGAACTTACCGCCGTGGGTGTGGAATACCGTGGAATCTATCGGTACTTTCTCCTGCGGTGCACGATATTTATCAGGCTCCAATCGAGCAACTTCCGCAACACGGTGCGCGTCAAGTCTGGATGAAGCGATGATGGTTGCGCGAGAACTATTTAGGCTACCAATACCTGAATTGGAAGACTCAATATTCTTTGTTCCAGTCTTGTCTTGCACCTTCTCAGGCTTAAGCATATTCGGCATAAAAGCTTCGATTTTCTGAACGCGTGGACCCTGGTTCGATACATCCGAGCCAGTTGGATTGACCTCATCACAACGAAGACGCTTTGCCCCGGCAGCCGCAATAATCGCGGCGAGCGCAATTTCGGCTCCAGTAATGTAGCGGTCCTGAGCTCGCCCTTGCAGAATCAAATTCTTTCCAGAGACAATGAGCTGCGGATGTTCGCGAATGCTGTAAGTACCGAATGAAAGAGACTGTCCGGTGCGCAACGGGTTGCTCTGCCCGCCATCTGACTGCTTGAATGTACTCTGCCAGCGCAGACCGGAGGGAAAACGCTCCTCTGAATATCTAATAATCCGCTGCACTCTGTCAGCAGGCAGGGATGTTCTAATTTCTGCAAGGCTCGAGCGCCCCGAAGCACCGAAAGATGCGGAAGCACTCTCGACTTGAGACAGTTGACCACGCATCCTCGAAGAGAACATCTCACCGGTCGAATGTTTCTCAATGCTCATTGCTGCGGCAGTTCTCTCGTCAAAGATGCGACGCATGTTTGCAAATGACGAACTCCTCTCGAGCTGGTTGAAGTGAGCCAGGACGACAAAGTCAAGCTTTGACTCGTGCTCTTTATTTTGCTGGCTGGATTCATGCCGAGCTTGAGCATCATATGCAGTGCGCCTGGCAAAAGTGCCGGTCGCTATGGATTTACTGTCTAAGAGGCTGAGCTTATCAGGCATTCTGAAGAATGTCGTTTTAAGCTCTCTCTGTACGACATCTGTTGCTTCCGACATTTCTTTCTCGTTCGGCTCGCCTCTGCGACTGGTTAAACCTTCGACAGGAGCAGCAGTCGGCAGGGTTTTGTATTGCCGATCCGTCTCATCTCTGGCAGTCGCTTGGGCACTCAGGGCAGTCTGTTTCGCTTCCTGTATTTGATCAAGGTGAATCTTTTGTGCCGGACCACTATGTTGCGAGGTTGGGACAGTTTCGCGAGGCGGATTCGCACTCGTGTTTGCCGATGAGACGTCGATGTTTTTAGGCAAAAAATCCTTAGATAAATCCCCCCTAGTGGTGTCGGCTGGTGGGCGGCTGCCGTCACGAGAGACTGTCTTTGCACTCTCGTGAACCGACGACTCCGGCGCCCGGGTCGAGACAGAATCGAAAGCCATAGGCTTCGGAACTTCTCGCGTCGGTCTAGACGAATCAGAAGCAACGGGTTTGCTAGCATCCGGCACGCCGGGTCTTACAACATCATGATTCGACGGTCTCACTGCTTCATGTCCGCCAGGTTTGGCGGCATCAGGCAATCCAGGTTTCGCAACTTCGTGCCCCGCCACCTTGCCATCGCGCAAGACAGGTTTCGCATCGCTCGGAGCAGTTTTTACATCACTCGAAACCGGTTTGGCGGTCTCGCGCCCGATCGGCTTTACCGATTCCATCTTCTGCGCACTCGCAGAATCATGAGG
>CAZBOX010000265.1:0-8426 GCA_964493595.1 uncultured Candidatus Obscuribacterales bacterium
AAGAAGCGAAATGTTGTTCCGGGGATCGAACAGCATCCTTTGTAGTGATTTACATATTAAGGAGGCTAGTTAACAGGTGCGTATGTCCCTGTCACAACTTCGTTATATTCTCCGAATCTGCAAGAAACCAGCGTTTCAGCCGTTTTGATCGCCAGCGGATTTTTTCAGTTCTTGAGCCTTTTGCAAGATTTTGTCGACCATCTCGCCTGGTTTGCACTCAAATGGGCAAAAGGGAACATAAGACATCATTACCAGGAAGCATACGAACATATAAGCCTCCCACTCGGGGTTGATATCGACAAAGGTCATGAGGTTTATTCTTGTGACCATGCACAGAACTATTACGCACCACCAAAACTTCCATAGGGCTATGTTTATTACGGCATCGACCCAGTTGGCGAAGACTGGCTTGAATAGCCTCCCGACTCCCGTGGGGTAGACGTAAAAGGCTGCTGCAATAGGACCCATGCACATCAAATAGCACATAATTGTTATTTGAAAGGCAATAAGCATAAGCAACCCGTAAGCCAGTGTCATGGATACTGTGTTCATGACCGCTGCGAATACTGCTTTTCCTGCGGCCATATTACTGACACCTGCAGCTTCCCCTGTTAGAGGTGTCATTGACTCGCCCATTGCTGTTTTCGCCCAGGCAACTAACGCCATTACTTTTGTTGCACCTGATACTTCATGTGTCATGGCACTACCGATGTCAGAAGCGTAGCTGACAATAAGCTGCGTCGCTGGAATCAGAAAAATAGCGATAATCGATCTCATGATGGCAGAGAAAGGAGAAGTTGTATCTTCGTCAGCGCCTTTGTTTATGCCGGCTTGAATCATGACTTTTAAATTCAAGATCAATGCACCAGGAAGAAGCAAGAGAATGGCCATTGGCATGAATACTTGCTTGTACATTCTCTGCACCATCCAAATCGCCTGAGATAGCGGGCGAAATGGAGTTAAGGTGCTTCCGGGAGTGCCAGATGCTTCGTTGGCTACATTCACGGTTGAAGTCGGCAAGAACATTACCAGAAGTGCTTGTTCTAAACCTTCGGCTGTTCCTGCAGCACACGCTTCGCCTGCGCCCTGGCATTGACTTTGAGCCGCAGCAGTTGCAGCAGACGCTTGCGACTGTGGAGACATGATGTCTTGGAAGAAGTTTTCTTTGTTCACCTTTTCAGCAAGTGCCCATTGTCCGGTTTTAACAGGTGTCTCTGGCTCTTGGGGTTTGAGGTCTTGGTCGTATTCGCGTTGCTGGCCTTTGTTGCTGCATCCACCGCCGCCGCCACAGTTTTTGTTGTCCTGTGCTTGCCCTGGCGTTTGAACAACAAACGGTTGTCGCATCGTACGATCAGCTGAAGGAAGCGATACGTACAGGCTATTTGCATTTCCTCCATCTGGTTGCCTTGTCTGGTTGGCATCGACTGCTGCGCTGCGTGGATTCATAGCGTTCCATGCTTGTTGCATGTAAAGCCCACTCGTACTGACCGCAAATCCAATTCCAGCGCCTACGCCCGAACCGCCTCCGCTGTTGTTTTGATTTCCGCGACTTTGTTGTTCTTCGATTAACACCGGGCGATTGACGTATGGACTGACCTGCGGGGCGTTTCTTTGATTTGCTACACCGCTGCTTCCGGGCGTGGTCTGGCCGCTTGCAGCCCATCTCTGCAGTCGCTTAGTGTATTCGTCGAAACTGACCTTTCTGCCGTTTATATACTCAGCAGTCAATTTGTCGTCGGGAATAGCCTTCAAGGGGACAGGTCTGATTCTCGGAATGTTCGGATTGCTGGAGTTATTGCTCGAGTTGGAAACGGGAGGCAGAATCGGAGTCGCGCTGCCGGTTCCAGAACCAGGAGTCGCGGCTGTTCCTGCTCCTGACGATCCGTTAGAGCTTGAGCCCGTGCTGGGATTGTTTCCAAAAAGAGAACCGAGTCCACCAAAACCAGAACCACCGCTACCAGTTGAACCAGAATTGGAGCCATTTGCAGAACTGCTGGTAGAGTTGCTGCCCGACCCACTGCCCGACCCAAACATGTTTCCCCAGCTGAAGCCGGCAGAACCAGATGCAGAACCGGAATTATTATTAGCTGCGGAATTAGAGTTGGTGTTGGAGCTCTGGTTGCCGCCGAACATATTGCCCCAACCGAATCCTGCACTGCCCGAGGCTTTCGACTCATTCTTAGAGTCTTGATTGCTGCCGGGGGTGAAGACTTTGCCGGTACCGCTTTCCACACCAACACCGAGTCCTGCCTTGAAGTTGACCTTGGTGTCGGACTTGATTGTTTCGAAGCCTACCTTCGCAGAGGCTGAGACGCTTTTGTTCTTTTTGTGCTTTTTGCTTGTTTTTCCCAGAGCGTTCAGCAAGTAATTTGCATTGACGCCGGACGAGGTGTTTTCGCTGCTTTGCTTTTGCTTGTCGCAGGTCAAGTCTTTAGCTTGAAGGCTGCTTGTGCAAACTGTTGTCGACATGGCGCAGATAGCGACTACGAGGGCGATTGTGCGGAGGTGGGGGCGGTTCTGCAACAAAATCGTGTACTCCTGGGGGTAGCAACTGCTTGAAGAATATGTTGCGAAGTTAACGGCGGGGTGAATGCCCTGCCACAATTTCGTTATCTTGGGCGCAAAGCGGCGCAGGATTGCCGTCAGCCGTGGCAAATATAGATAACAGGGGTCTAGAGAGCAGGTCTTTTATGGCGAAGGTATTACTAGCTGACGATGATTACAGCTTGCTTGTAATGCTTTCCGCCTGGCTAAAGCACGAAGACCACCATATTGTGGAAACCGCTCGTGATGGAGAGCAAGCTCTTGATCTGTTGCTCAGTTACCCTTTCGACTGTGTCGTTATGGACTGGGAGATGCCGAAAATGGACGGTATCGAGGTTTGCAAACGCGTGCGTGAGAAGAACAAGAAGATCCCGATACTGCTTCTGACAGCGCGCGAAACCATCGAGGATCGAATTGCCGGATTGGATGCCGGTGCTGATGATTATCTGACGAAGCCTTTTGCTGCCGGTGAGCTCTCGGCGCGAATAAGAACGCTGCTCAGAAGAGCCAATCAAGTAGAGTTGGAAGCCATCAAGTCCGACTCTATCGAGATAGAGAAAGCTGGGCATTCAGTGACCTTGGACGGCAAGGAATTAAATCTTGCCCCGCGTGAATATGATCTTCTCGAATTTCTTATGAGACATCCAGGAGAAGTATTCTCTCCCGAGGCTCTCATGGCGCGTGTCTGGCCGGACAAGGAAGATGCCAGCGTTGCTGCAGTTCGCGTGGCTGTGCAACGGGTGCGCAGCAAGCTGACGGATGCATCCGGAAAATGTCCGCTTACGACTGTGCGTGGCTCCGGGTATCGCTGGGACGGAGCCTGAACCGCAGGCTCGGTGCGGGTGTTCTCTTTTATGAATTTGAAACACCTGTATGCCTCAATTTATAAGGCACTCCAAAGTGTTTTCATATGCTCTTATATATAAACTCAGGAGAAAGTCTCTTCTAGAGATTTTTTATCGGAAGCTAAGTCTTTTAGATGACAGAAGAAGCTAAAAGCTCGTTGCATAAAGAGAAAAAGCTCGGCGGCACCAGCCGAATTTTTCGCTCGTCATTGTCGCGACAAGGCTTCATCATCATCGCTGTTCCGCTTTTTCTGTCATTTTTCTTCATCGCCGGACTGAAATTGCTGCTCGATGATGCCCAGGTGCAGGCTGATAGAGAAGCTCATTCCAGGCAGATTATGACGTCGTCGAATGCCTTTGGGAATGCAGTTGTTTTTGCCGTGAGCGATTATCTTCTTGATGCGATGATGCCGGAGTCATACGCGCGAACCCGCTATGAGAGCGCAATGCAGAGGGCTCGCGTGCGCATGGATGAATTGGATGCGTTGCTTCCCGAGCGCGGTCCTCAGAAGGAGATGGCAGAACGCATGCGGCGTGACTTCGATCTTGCTGCGAAGATAATTCATTCTCCCAGAGCGGCAGGCGAAACTGCAACCGCGGAGATGGCGCAGCGAAGCAGGTCTCTGCGAGAGATGACAAATGCCTTGCTTGCCGACACGCGACAAATAATTGAAGCGGAAGAGTTGCAGCTGAAAGCGCAAGCTCGCACTTTTCGAGGCTATGGGCGATTGATAGATGTTTTTCTTCTCTTCGCCGTGGTTTTGAATATGGTACTGGCGGCGGTGTTAATGTTTGGTTTTCTGCGAAATATTTCCCAGCGTTTGCTTGTCGTCATGGACAACTCCAATCGGCTCGTCAACGAGCAAGAGCTCAATCCTCCCGTAGAAGGAGACGACGAGATAGGCAAGCTCGATAACGTCTTGCACGAGGCGGCTGTACGTCTGAATGAAGCACGCCGCCGAGAGCGAGCCATGGTCGAGAATGCACGAGAAGTCATTTGCTCTCTCAATTCGCAAGGTGTTGTGCTGGAGGTGAATCAAGCCTGCGTTACTGCCTGGGGACACAGGCAGGATGAGCTGGTGCGCGGGCCGGTTGCGCGGATAATTCACGACCATGACAGCGAAATGTTTTTGGAAAAACTTGCTCAGTGCATTTCGAGAAATCAAGCTGAATCATTCGAATGTCGCTTGATCACCGGCTCTGGAGTGCTTAAAAATGTGCTCTGGTCGATGCAGTGGTCCGATGCGGAAGGCAGAGCCTTTTGCGTCGTCCTGGACATTACCGAACGTAAGCGCGCCGAAGAAGCGCTTAAGCAGAGCGAGGAGCGTATGCGTTCTGTTTTTGAGATGATGCCGCTCGCTCTTGTCGTGATGACTCCGGAAGGAGAAATAGTCTCTGTGAATCCGGCCGCCGAACTACATTTTGGAGCGCCTGCAAAGTCTTTAGCCAAGCGTGTTGTTACTGACTTCTTTCGTCAAGACAAAAGCGGTGAAAAAAGTGTTGCGATCGCCGAATTGATGAATCCGCCATTGCATCCTGCCAGAAGGTTGTATGGGCGTAAGGCAGACGGTGAGTTGTTTCCAGCTGAGGTGATGAGCACTGGATATGATACCACTTCGTTGAAGGGGCGTTTGCTGATAGTCAAAGACGTCAGTCGTGAATACGAAGCGGAACGCCTTAAGCAGAGCTTCATGGCGATGGTCGGACACGAGCTGAAGAGCCCCCTGATGTCAATTCATGTGTGCTTGCAGATGCTCGGCAAGGGTTTCTTCGGAGATCTGAGCGAAGAGGGTCGCGAGTCAGTGAGAACGGCTGAAGAGAGCGTCCACAGGTTAATCGGTTTGGTCAACGAAATACTCGATGCTGAGAAATTGGAGTCCGGCTCGATTTCGATTGTTCCTCAAAAAACCGATTTGCAGAAAATCTCTGACATGGCTGTCAACGCCGTTGCCGCTCTTGCAGAGGCGAAAAGAGTTCGCATCGACAGTGAATCGATGGATGTTGAAATCAATGCTGATTCGAACAGGCTAGTGCAAGTGCTGGTCAATCTTTTGTCAAATGCGATCAAATTTTCCGCCCCCAATTCCAAAGTTCAACTTTACGCGAAACTCGCCGATGAATGCGTAGAAATTAGCGTTGAAGATAAAGGGCGCGGCATTCCGAAAGAGCATCAGCAGCTGATTTTTGAGAGGTTTCATCAGGTCTCTCCGGGTGATGCGAAGGAGAAGGGAGGCACCGGTTTGGGCCTGGCGATCTGCAAAGCGATCGTGGAGGCGCATGGTGGAACAATTGGCGTGGAAAGCGAGCCGCTTAATGGCAGCCGATTCTGGTTTGTATTGCCCCGTTGATGTCCTGTCCTGGTGGTATTCGTGCGCTGTAATTGTTTTTTGTATAACACTAAAAGCCGTAGTAGAACCTTGGGAAAAAGAAACGGAGCTGGGCAGCTGGTGCTCTTGGCGGCACCTTTGACTGCCCGAATCCGCTGCTTGTTGCTCAGCTTTCCGGTGGCGTCCAGTCCGTGTTGAGCGAGCGTTCGCCTGCCCAGCACATGGGAATCATGATGAGCACCGCAGCGAGGATCGCTTCCTTCTGCCACTGGGGACAGTGGGCTGCGATGCCGGCGCAGGCTGCGATGGCGGCCACGCAGAGCAGGAGGAGCGCCTCGAAGAGGTATTTCGGTTTTCGCGGCGGCGGGTTGGAGATGGGATGGGGTGGAAGTTTGGGCATAAAGCTCTCCTTCGGTTGTTTTGAGACGTGACGCGAGAGAAGAGAAACCCGGGCGGCAGCGGAAGGCACCGCATTCGGTGACGACCAGTTGCCGCCCGGGTACGTTGTTTACGCCGCGTTGGCGACTCGCACGCCGCGCATCGCGTTGAGCGCGTGCTCGCCGCGAAGAATGCGAACGCTTTGGACGCCGCTGATGCGGGTGACCGGGGCGCAGCGCTCGGCGTAGGCGGCGATGGTGTTCTCCGCCTTGCCGACGAAGAACTCGGCGACCGCTGCCGGCTGGTCGGTTTCGACCTTGTCGACGGCGAACTGGGCGACGACTTCCGAGGCGAAGGCGTAGTCCTTCACCAGGTTGCAGGCGAGGAAGGCCAGCGAAGCCTCGTAGTGCGCCTTGCTGACCTCGGTGAGCGCCTCGCCGTCGCCGCGTTCGTGCGCATTGGCGATGAGTCCGTGCGCTCCGGTGCTGCTGATGCAGGCGAGGTGAACTTTCAGCGCGCGCTGGGCGAGCTTGTCGGTCTGGTCGACGTGCTCGGCGGCGAGGAAGTCTTTCAGGGTCTTGTGCATTTCTAACCTCTTCAGTTTGCGTTGCAGATATCTATGCACTTCATCAGAAGCAGAGTCACTTCTGACGCAGGGTGGGAGACGGCAGCGCCGAAGCTTCTGCCGCCTCCCATACGGATGCCGACTGATTAGGTCGACACGCTCTACCGGTGTCGCCTCAGGTGAGGATGTTGCGGCGCAGCTGTCCGACGTCGGAGCCCGCCCAGTGGTCGCTCACGTCCTGCGGGATGAAGCCCGAGGGACGCGCCGAGCCACGCTGGAGAGCGCGCCGCACCGCGACCGTGTCCATCGGCTCGGCCGTGGCGTTGACACGCAGTTCGCCCGGCGCGACATCGGAGCCGCCCAGCGCTTTGCCCACCTCGCGATCGAGCTTGCTGAGGTTGGAGTCGGCGCCCAGAACCACGCGCACGTTGGTGCCCGTGTCCTTGCCGAACTTCACCGCCACCGACTGCGCCGCCGTCATCCGCACCTCGAACACCGAGACTTCGCCCGGCGCGTTCGGATTGGTGATGACGATCTTGCCGGTGCCGACGCCGCTCCGCCGTGCCGCTTCGCTCCAGTCGACATCGAATCCGTACACGCCGGCGATCTGGTCGCGGCGCGAGTCGGACGTCTCCGTCGAGATGACCAGGTCGCCTTCGACCGCGACGCTGTAGCGCCGGTCGGCGGTGAAGCCGAGGTACATGCAGGCATCGGTGCCGAAGCTGATGGTGCCGGTCATGGCGCGGAAGCCTTGGCCACGGTTGTACAGGCGGGTCGAATGGTCGACGGCGCCGACGATGTTGATTCCGAGTTTGTCGATCATGATTTCTCTCCGAGTCTATAGAAGTTACAGTGCAGAAGGATTTCCGCACCGTCTACGCAAGCTTTCCAAGCATGCGTGTGAAGAAGGCGACAGCAAATTGCCGCCGCCTTCTTCTCTGGCTCTGCGCGAACGCTTCGCCCACTCGCTCAGGCTGCCGTGGAGGTCTCTTCCACGGGCACCAGAACGCCCCGGCGGATCAGCGACGCGAGCAGGTGCTCGCGCGTGCCGAACTGCCGGCCCTTGTTGGCCGCCTCGTGAGCAGCACGCAGGTCACGCCGCTGGATTGCCAGGAAGAGCTCGGCGATGGCCGCCTTGCTCGCCGCCTGGGTTTCCTCCGGCTTGGCCGCGTAGTCGACGTAGCCGGTCGCGACGCGGTTGTCCTGCGCGTCGTCCGCCAGCCGGAAGGAGCGCTTGCGCGAGGCAAGACCCTCCGACCAGCGGTCGTGCGTCGCTTCGACCTGCTGCTTGTAGTGGTGCCAGTGCGAGACGCAGTTGTCCAGGTCCTGGTGGATGCCGAACAACTCGCCGTACACGTTGTTGATGACGGCGGCTTCGTCCGTCGTCACCTCGTGCTTGCCGCCCGTCTCGAAGCGGTCGGAGAACACCACCAGCTTCGCCAGAGCCGCATCGCGCTTGGACGCGATGTCGCTCGTGTCGATGCCGAGAGCATTCGCCGCAGCCACCGCCCGCTCGATGCCGTCGATTTCGTGCTGCCGGGTGCGGGCGAGCTGACCGAAGTCGCGCACGTCCGCCTCCACCTTCGCGTCGCCGTCGTCACCGTAGCTGTCCATCAGGTCCTTGAGCGTGGCGCGCTCGAGACCCGCCAGCGGGACGCTCAGCTCGACCAGGAGCCCCGCGTGGTCGCTGGGAGCATGGTGCTCCGTCATCGACCCCATCAGAGCATCCACCAGAGCGCAGTCGCCGGCGTGGTTGTGGGCGCAGAA
>CAZBOX010000266.1:0-8401 GCA_964493595.1 uncultured Candidatus Obscuribacterales bacterium
TCTCATCGACTTCCAGATCTTCAAAATATGGAACGGTATCAAGAGAAAAACCGGGCAGTGTTTTGTTCGCGAGCTTGACCGCCTCCATCACCTGAGGTCTGTCGATGCAGTAAGAAAAACCGACAGAAACTATTTTGAATCGCTCTTTATTGGCAAGGACAGTAAGCAACTCAGAAACAGCGTCGGCAACATAATAGATGACGTCAGGTTTGACGGTGTCGCTTACATACTCGAAATGATCGGTACCTTTGAAAAAATTTGGTCGGCGCCCCAAAATTTCCATGAGCTTGGGGCTGATCATTTTTCCCTGCGGACTCTGAGCCCATTTGTCCAGCACTTCTTGTTCAACGGCTGAAGTAATGTAGCTATAAACTCCAGCTTTATGAAGATCATCGAGCAATTCGACAGCCCCTTCAAAATACGAGCAGGACTCGGCTGCCACTGTTGCTAATTCATTGTAGAAACTAGCGGCAGCATCGACGTCAGTCAAAGCGTCGTCATTCTCCTGATTGAAAAGGAAGATTTTATCGGCGCATGAGAATCCTGACTTTGTAAAACCAAAATTGATCAGCCTCTCGATGCTTAATCGCGAGCGTCGGTCCGGAGGAGTGAAAAACCAATAGGCAAAAGCGAAGGCAACAGGGTTTAGATGCATTCTGTTGACCAGAACGCCGTCTCGAATCCACATTATTGCTGCGCCAGACATTGGAGTTACCGGAAAGTTCATCCCACTCAGCTGGCTATTCTAATGCAATTTGATCATTGAAAACACGGTCCGCCGGACGCAGCTTCCTCTTGTCGACTAAAAAGCCACAAGCTGCGACACGGCGCTAGCTTATGGCTTTGAAACTTGAACAGGCTTGTATTACGAGCCGGACCGCTTCTTCTCCTGTTTGGCGGCTTTTTTCTCTTTCTGAGTCTTAGCCGGCTTCTTTTTTACTTCTTTCTTCTGCTTCTGCTCTTTACCCATGATGCTCTCCCGCAAGACTACTTCAAACAGCTGTCACTATATTAATGCTTTCCGCCGAACCGCGCACCCCTTTTCAGGGACTTTTGCCGAACTATAGCAGCAAGCTGAGCAGAGTATCGCCTAAGGTTCGGAAACCTTGATGAGAAGCTTGCCGACATTACCGCCGTCGAAAAGAAGGTTAAGTGATTCAGGAGCCTTATCCAGACCTTCGATGATTGTCTCTTTGTGTTTTATTTTTCCAGCTGCCATCCACATGACCAATTTCGTGGCGGCTTCCTGAAATCTTTGAACGTAATCGGTAATTATGAAGCCTTCGATTTTGATGCGTTTCATGAGCGCCGGTGCGATACTTATGCGCGATTTGCTGTCATCGCTGTCGTTATAGCCGGAGATAAGTCCACAGAGCACAAAACGTCCGTGCAAATTCATGCGCTTGTAGACAGCTTGCATGATTTCGCCGCCGACATTTTCAAAATTTATATCGACGCCATTAGGAGTAGCTTCCTCTAAATGTTGCTTCCAGTTGGGGTTCTTGTAGTCGACAGCGGCATCGAATTTGAGTTCGTCTTTCAGCCAGCGGCACTTCTCTTCACCACCGGCAATACCAACTACTCGCAAGCCGCTGATTTTGCCGAGCTGCCCAACGATGCTGCCGACGGCGCCTGCTGCCGCAGAGACCACCATTGTCTCGCCCTCTTTCGGCTTACCGACTTCATAAAGCCCAAAGAATGCTGTCAGCCCGGTCATTCCAGCGGCACCCGCCATAATTTCCAGAGACAGGCCAGGCAGCTTCGGCAAAACAGTAAGAGGCCATGCGCCCCTGCCGTCTGACACCACATATTCCTGCCAACCCAGCACACCGCTTACATAAGAACCTTCCTTAAACTTCGAGTTCTTAGATTGGATCACTTTGCCAATTCCAAGACCGCGCATAACGTCGCCGATTTGAACGGGCGGAAGGTACTGTTCCATATCGCTCATCCAGATCCGATTCGTCGGGTCGAGAGAAAGATAGATAGTACGCACCAGGATCTGATCTTTAGCCAATTCAGGAATGTCTGCTTCGACAAAATCAAAATTGTCTCTAGTTACCCGACCACTCGGTCTCGATTTGAGTCGAAATTGGCGGTTCTTCAATTGCATCGTACTTGTCATGAATTTGTCCTTGTATGACTTCCATTTGGCGGAATTATCCGAACCTTGATTTTATCGGCCTTAGATAGATTTCGGCGTGCAAAAGATGGCGCAGTTGCCGAAAGTTCGCAAAAGCACAAATAGCGCCCTCGTGACAAAACCTAAAACGTAAGCCCTCTGCTGCTTTATAGATGGTGTACAGGCTGAAAAATCGGGTACAAAACCTAGCGTATATAATGTTTTGACATAGTTAATAATCGCCCCGATTTTGAGTTAAACCTATGACTGACGCCAATACCTGTCCTACTTGCGGCAAATCCAAAGTCGCCAATCCGGCATCCCCAGACTCACACTGCAAGGGACACGCGGAAACTGGCGCCAGTATGAAAGCAGCGCTTGACGCCATTAAAACTCCTGGTTCTCCCGCCGCCGCAGCAAAACCTGCACCGGCGCCGGTTCCAGCGCCCAAACCATCCAGCAGCCAGCAAAACATGAAATCAGCTCTGGATGCGATCCCCACGCCCGGTAGCGGAAAGCCCGCGCCTGCTCCAGTCCCGGCACCGCAAGCGGCAAAATCGGAACCCAGCCTCGCCGATCAATTAAATGCCATTCCTACGCCCGGTCAAAAGCCAGCCGCTTCAATTACCAAAAGCCAGCTGGACGCGATCCCTACACCAGGCAGCGCCGCGGCAGCTCCCAGCCCTGCGGCAGCCTCCGGTGGATTGAGCTTTTCAGACCAGCTCAACGCCATTCCCACTCCGGGGATGGGCAATCCTGCCAGCGTGAGCAAAAGCGACCTCAATGCAATACCGACTCCCGGCTCTCGGCCGCCTGCGGCTCCCGCTAAGCCGCCCGGCGAACAACCTCAATGGATGAAAAACTATAATCAGTATCAGTCTGCCATGACATCATCTTCTGCATCTGGGCTGCCGGTGCAGGACCCCAATGCAAATTATCAATTCCAAAATCGCGACAAGCCGGCTACCAGCAGTACAGGCTATATGATGATCGCCGTTTTGGTCGTCGTTATCGTGATTGCTTTCTTCGGATTTACGATGATGAGCAAGACGGCGCCTGTTAATTTCGACAATACTGCCACAGGAACGACAAACACCAGTTCTCCAAGCAGCAGCCTGCCAGGACAGCCGGTCTCGCTTCCAGGAACACCGGTAACACCATCGCAGCCGACTATCAGCCAGCCGGTAGGCACCGGATACACTCCACCACCGCCCACTGAACCGAGTGTCGTGCAGCCTTAACCTTCTGGAACCATCCTGTAATTTGCCAGTCCATCTGTTGACACCAAGCGTAATGCAGAGGAGAAACAGAATGGCGGGTCAGAATTACTATGATGAAGATTCCAGAGTAAAACTGCAGGAACTGATCAAAGATATAAAAGTAGCGATGCTGACGACGATCAGCTCGGATGGACAATTGCGCAGCCGACCAATGGCCACACACGATGTCGATGTCGATGATGCGCTGTGGTTTCTCACATACACGAATACGGCAAAAGTTGCCGAAGTAAGCCAACAAGAACAAGTCAATCTGGTCTACATGGATGTGAAATCACAAAGGTACGTATCCATCTCAGGCAGCGCTCAAACATATCGCGATCAAGCAAAAGTAAATGAGTTATGGAATCCGCTTATGAAGGCATGGTTTCCAAAAGGCCCAGATGATCCGATGATAGCGGTCATGAAAGTAAAACCCGAATTCGCAGAGTATTGGGACGCACCATCTTATTCGATCGTACAACTGTTCGGCTTTATAAAGGCCGCGGTCACTGGCGAGGAGTACAAAGAAGAGGGAGCAGAGCACGAAAAGATCGATCTGTCGAAGACCGCTTAGAAGTTTATTCTTCTTCTTGCGAATATTGAAAAGATTCACGAAATCGACCCATGGCGACTCCAACAAGCTTGGTTTCGCCTTCGATTTTTTCGAGCTCAATCGGCGAGTAACCGCCAAGCTCAACGATAGAATCGGCCAGGTCGCGAGAGTGAGTTGTAATCCAAATTTGCGAGCGATGTGAGGCTGCCACCAGCAAGCGCGCCAGCGCCTCGCTTAAATCAGGATGAAGACTCGTTTCCGGCTCATTTATTACGAGAACGGACGGCGGATCAAGACTGTAGAGGGCGGCAAGCAAACAGAGATACTGCAAGGTTCCGTCAGAAAGCTCATGAGTCTGAAAGGCCCTGCGTAAATCCGCAGACTTGAACAATACACGCAAACCCGACGATGATTCCGATATTGCTAAATCAGATCCTGGAAAAGCATCGTCGAGACTATTGAGCAAACCATTTTTATCTCCCCACTGCAGAATGGTGGCAATTGCCGAAACAAAATCGCTGCCGTCATGCGCCATGCGCGGTGTCATAACAGCCAATTGCGGTCGGCGCAGAGGTGAATCTTTATCGGTGCGAAAATGGTGATAGAAGCGCCAGCTCAAGAATTCTTGCCTGAGAGCGGAAAGCTGTGGAAAGCGATGCGGTTCTCTTATCCCAAAAAGAATCGACTCGTTTGCAGGCACGCGCATCGTATAATCTACTTTTACGCCTTTTGCATCGACCAGGTAAATTGAAGCCTTGCTGCGCTTCAAAATGCAATGGCGCGACTGCCCGCTTCTGACATTGATCTCCTCCTTGAGAATTTCGAGATCGTTTTTGAATACAGATTCTCTGCCACCGCCTAAAGAAGGTGACAGGGGGGCGAAAGTCAGATCGTATTGCAAATTATCGAGCTTGACTGACAGCTCGACTTTCCTTGTTTCACTGCCCTCACCTGACCATAGTACAGAAGACATGCCACCTTCTTGCGCCACGTTGCGAGCAAGGCGACCGGACGCGGTCGACGCCAGAAGATAAATAGCGCGGTAGAGATTGCTTTTTCCGGAACCGTTCGGTCCCACTATCACATTCATTCGATCGAGCTTTAGCCAGGCATGCTTGATCGAACGATAGTTCTTAATGGAGAATTCAGCGAGACTCATCGTTTTCCTCACTAATCATCCATAACATCAGTTTCCGGTCCCAGCCAACCTCGGCCTTTTTGCTCAGGAGTCTTGACTTTCCGTTTGCCGCGCAAGCATGTCGCACCATCTATTTTTTCCAGTTCATAGATGGCCGCCCCCTTCAAGCGCAGGAATCTAGCAAGTTCTCGAGAGTGGGTGGTCAGTAGAATCTGTGAAGTCTCAGAAGCCGCATTAATAAGGTCTGCCATCGGTTTCAACAAGTCGAAATGAATACTGGTCTCCGGCTCATTCAGCACCATAAATGGTGCCGGACGCGGTGTCAACAAGGCAGCCAGCAAGCAGAGATATTGCAATATTCCGTCAGACAATTCACGCGCTTCGAGATTTCTCGATACTCCTGGAAAGCTCATGCGCAAATGGAGAAAACCCTCTTCCTCATCGACAATAAAATTCGAGTCGGGAAAAGCTTTTTTCAGTGCATAATCGAGTTTTTTCCTGTCCCCTACCGCGCGAATCGTCGCCAGGGTTGCTGCCAGATCTCGTCCGTCATGATTGAGAATCGGCGTCATTGTCGCCAGTTGCGGATCACGAATGGGAGACTGCAAATCGGTTCTAAAGTCATGGTAAAAACGCCATCTAAGAAAATGCGCGCGCAAATTGGCCAGCTCCGGATATTTTTGCGGTTCTCTCAGTTCAGACAGCACCGATTCGCTTTCAGCCAACGTGTCCGGATACGCTTGCTCCACACCATCGATATCCTTGACCAGAACAATCGAGCGTTTTCGCTTGAGCAAATTTACTCGTCTTGCCGCCGCTTTGATCTCTACAATCTCTTCTTTGATGTCCGGATCGAGTTTGAAGACAGAAAGTTCTTCATCCTGCGAACCATCAGGATAGCTAAAACCTTTCATCCTTTCGCTAGCCGGCATCAGCCCGAATTCGATTGCATAAGCTAGTTGATCGAAAACGACAGAAAGACGAGTTCTAGGCTGATCACGTTTGCCTCTGTCGCCAGCCCAGAGTATAGATTGCATGCCGCCTTCTTCGGCGATACGCCGAGCAAATTGTCCTGTCGCCGCTGCAGCAATAAGATTGATCGACTGATAGATATTGCTTTTTCCGCAACCATTCGGTCCAACCAGAACCGTCACATTGCTCAGCTCGAGCCTGAGGTCGTCAACAGAACGATATCCGGAAATTTCAATCTCTTGAATATTCATGAGAATACTAATCTACACCTTCTTGAGTAGTTTAGTTAGTTCTCTGTCGAAGCTCGATGCAAACTCTCGCTTCTCCTTTTCTCCAAATTGCTTCGGGCCGCCCGTGACAATGCCTGCATCACGCATGTCTTGCATCATATCTCTCACCGAGAGCCGCTCACCGATATTATCCTCATCAAAGACAACGCCGCGAGGGCTGATCACGACAATCTGGCGATGAACGAGCGGATGAGCCAGCGGAATGTCCTGCGTAATGACAAGGTCACCTTTCTGAGAATGCTCGATGATATAAGCATCCGCAGCATCTGGTGCATTGCCGACCTGTACGAATGCAACCAGAGGAGAACCAGGCAATGGCAGAGGTTTGTTTGCAACAAAGACTGTCTCAACTTTTCGTTTATACGATGCTGCCAGGACGATATCTCGTACTGCGCCTGGACAGGCATCGGCGTCGACCCAAATTTTCATGGTGTTCAATTGTTTTTCGCTGCGAATTCGTTTATCGAATCAACCAGAGACTGCGCCAATCCAATCTGAGAGAGACGCTGCATAGGGACGTTTCTTACAATATCAAAACGAGCACCGTCTGCCAACAAACCCGTGTCCAAATAGGAGAGAAAACGCTGCCCTTTAAAGTCCGCTTCGCCAATCTGGAAAAACACTACTGTAATTTCTCGAGCATCTCGCATTCTTCTGGTTGCCTTTATCAAAACATCCGCCACCATCAGAGGTTCCATTCGAGGTGCAGGAACTCCATCAGTTATTACCGCTATCAGCAATGGCTTCTTATTGCTTTGACCTTTCTCGAAATAGTTGTTCAATCTGTCTGCCAGTGGCTGAGACATGCGAGTACCGAAGCTGAACATCGGATTCTGGAAAAGATGCATGACATTTTCTGGGGTGGAATTGTTGTAGACGTTATAGCCACCGGCAAATGTCGTAAGCGTAAATCCGTTGCCAACAAAAGGAGCAATTTGCCTGGCCAGCTGCCCGGCTTGCATTCCGCACCAATTCCAGCGAGACAAACCGCCCGGGCAATCCATTTTCCTCATCGACATAGATTCGTCGACTATGAGCTCGATATTGTAGTTTGCCAGAAGTTTTATCGCCTGGACTCCACCGGTAAGCGGCGCCTGCGTTTGAACATTGCCGGAAAGCTTAGAGCGCTGGAAAGCCGATACGTCGAACTTAGGTGCTCCCGAAGACAATTGAGTATCGCTCTGTTCTGCCCCCTGAGAAAATCGAGAGGCATTCAGGTTAAACGAAGGTCTGGGGATAATCGTGTTTTCCTGAGTTTTTGAGGCATTGAGCGAAAACGGGGCGGCAGAGCCTTGCGATATCGAGCCTTTTTGCATTGGCGGGGCCTCGACCGGCATTGCGTTTGTGCTTACGCTGCCGGAGCTATCCTTCGGACTGGCAAATACAAAAGGAGTAAAAACGGCATTCAGAAGAAAAAGAACGGACAGCAGCCAGAGCCCCCGGTTTACGCGGGTTTTCGACATTCCAGCTGCAGCCATTTTCTTTCCTATCAAAAAACCTTCTTTACGAAATTGGTGGTACTCCGCCAGGCTTTCTTAACGCCCTGATCGGTCGCATGCAAACCTTTCTTTGTGCCGCCAACCGTGACTTTCACGCCCTTTTTCAGACCACCTTCCGTCACTCTCAGTCCTTTCTTGGTGCCCCGCTCCGTAACGCGAACGCTCTTTTTCACACCATTGGCCGTCGCTGTATATCCCTTCTTGATGCCTTTGGTAACAGCACCAGCATCGGCAGCCGGAATATAAGTTATTGCCGCCAGCAAAACAACGGTCAAAGCAATCGGAAACCTGTTCATCATCTAGCCCTTTCTTGTGAGGTGAACCAGGTCATCTTCTCATATTAAGGCTCAACAGACCAATGGGGATCTAGACGGATATATGCCTTCTCTGTTCCTGAAAGATGAGCTAAGGCGTAGCTTTTCTAAGTTTCTCAATAGTGGAAAGGTCGGCGGCGGCGCTTTTAGACTTCGGACCCTCGGCTGCCTGATAGATTCTCGAGCGCATGCTGTAACCCTGGGTGTTCTGAGGCTCCAGCTCGACCATCTTAGACGCGTCGGCAAGAGCTTCC
>CAZBOX010000267.1:0-8368 GCA_964493595.1 uncultured Candidatus Obscuribacterales bacterium
CAACGAATGTGGGCGGAATTCCGGAAGTGATTGAAGACGGGCGGACGGGTCTTCTTGTGCCTTTTGGAGACTCTAGCGCTATTGCCGGGGCGCTTGAAAGCTTGATCGCTGATAAGGACAAACGGCAAGCGTATGGTAAGGCTGCTCGTGCTGAAGCACTCAGAAGATTTTCAGCCGATGCAATTATTCATCGCTATGAGGAGTTGTATCGCCGATTGATCAATAACCCGCCGTCGGTGCCTGTCGGCGATGTGGTTGAAGGTTGCCGATGAGTATGCACGAGGCGCCGACTACTCAGATCCATGTGATAGCAGCAGTGATCCGCCGCGATGGAAAGTTTTTGGTGTGCCAGCGCCCGCCGGACAAACGGCATGGAAATTTGTGGGAATTTCCTGGTGGAAAGTTAGAACCGGGTGAATCTTTTCTCGACGCTGCCCAGCGCGAATTGTGCGAAGAGCTGACATTGGAAGTGATTGAGATCGGCGAGATACGTTTCAAGTCTCAAGATCCTGGTTCCGATTTTGTCGTCAACTTCGTAGATGTGGTAGCGCAGGGCGTGCCCAAACCGATGGAGCACATAAGCGTAGGTTGGTATGCTGCCGAGGAATTGCTCACGCTTGCCCTGGCTCCAAGCGACCGCCAGTTCGCGGAATTTTTGGTGCGTGAATCTTTGTACGCCTGAGGCGAGTTTTAATTCGCCGGCTCCAGCGGGCGCGCGAATATGACTCCGATAATCTTGCCGGATCTTTGATTGGAGGCAGCCATGTACTGGCTTATCGACCCTGGCTCCAGCGTGACTTTCATATTCTCCTTCTTCGAGGATGCATCCATAAAATGCGGAATTCCATCTTTGTCGCGAATAACCAATCCAGTGTGCGTTATGTCGAGACCTGGAATATTGGTGCAAATTCCAACTATGTCTCCTGTTTGCAAGAACGGCTCTACATCGGTTAATTTGCTCAGCGGAACATACATCAATGTTCTTGCATTGATTTCCTCTTCCTGCCTCTTCATGATTTCGACGAGTTCAGGATGTGCAGCAAGTTGTTTGTAAGAGCCTGCATGCGTGGACATGAAATTGACTTTCTGAGGAAACACTTCAGCGCCTGGTAATTTCGATAACACTTCGACAATTCGTTTTTTCTCATTGTCTGCAAGCCAGTCGCTCGTATAATGCAGGCGCGAAGCATAGTCACCAATTGCGCCACCACGATAACGTGTTGCCTGTATTTCTGCCAGAAGGGCATCAGGAGAAGTTGTGTCCTTTTTGATTGCGCGCGCCAGATCCAAGGTCGTCTCAAAAAATGTGACACAATCCAAGCCATCAAGATTTACCGAGCGCATTTCTTTATCGACTGACAGTTCAAGCGTGTTTGCGACATATGGTGTCCCTTCGAATTCAAGGGCCACCTTGCCCATCAACTCACCAATGGGAAGCGCTCTCCAATTATTCGTGCTTGCCTTTGTCAAAATCGCATTTAGCTTTTTTTCACCGACAAATTGTTGTGATGCAGCTGCTGCACACAAGGTTATAGTCAGTGATAAAAGGACTAAAGATACGGCGCAAACAGCGCGTCTTAAGGGTTGAATTGCTTTGAAGTGCAGAGCCGACATGACTGACCAGGTTGAGAAAGTGAGAGAAAGTTTGACCCTCAGTTTGGTTCCAAATAGGACATAATTGAGTTTGCTATTGTCAGTTTACAGATACCCGTTAGAGGATGCACGTGTAATGAAAAAATTAGTCGCCGCAACACTTTCAGTCTTGGCTCTTTCCGCCGCCACCGTTGCTCCGGCATTTGCTGGCGACGATAACCCGGTCGTGAAAGCTCTTATGCTTCCGGTCAAAGTTGTGGCTTTTGGGACAACTGCGGTGGTCGGAACACCAGTAGCAGTTGTGCGCATGAGCGCAAAGAATTCCTGTGAGTCGACCAAGTCTATAGCCGGTGACAAAGGCAATCCGCTCGTTACTGGCATGGCGGCACTCGCCGGCGTTCCTTTCGGTATTTTCACCGGCACTCTTGAAGGCAGCTATTACGGCATGAAGAATGCTGCAATGAACACCGATAAGCCTTTCTCCAAGGATGCCTTCAGCCTGGGAGATCTGGACGAATAGTCCGGGCGCTGCAGTTTAAGGTTCTCAGGCAGGGGCGGATGGGTAAAACCACCGCCTCTTCTGCTTTGCGAATCTTTCTGGTTTAGGGTGATAGAGGGGGATGTCGGGGAGGCGCCCCCGTGAGTGCGAGAACTGCCTAACGCCCTCCCCCAAATGGGTGAACAGCCCACCAATTGACCGTTTGCCGTCCGGGATATATAAGGTATAGCGTACTTTTATATAGGGAAGCGCCCATAAACACGCGGTAGTCAGTTTTCATCCGCGGGCAAACTAAGAGAACGAGCCGACTTAGTTCCTTTCAACCCAGCTAATCAATCCAATTACGTGCATTGGATGGGAGTTTCTCATGCTGACAAAAAATCGAAATGAAGTCCTGTCATTGCTGCTGACAGGCGCACGTTTGATCGATATGCCGACCCTCGAGCAGGGATATGCCTCTTCTGCTCGTTTGAGCACCCCACTTCACAAAGTCCTCGTCATGCTTGGCTTTGTGAGTCAGTTCAAAATGGATCGCGTCCTGCACGCAGAAACCATGATTCGAGTTCATGAGCTTTCGCCGGACATTGCAGTCAAAGCTTTGCGCATTGCCACGACACAACAGCTGACCTTCGAAGAAGCTCTGAATGCGCTGGGTGATGAGCACAAGAAAACTCAGTTGATGCCCAGTGCATCGAATCAGATTACCGACCTTCTGCTCGAAGCCGGCTGTATCAATCATGAGCAAATCGGTCGTGCGCTCAAGACCTCGCTGGAAAATGGCATGCAAATGGGGCGTGTGCTCGTATTTCACCGCGACGTCACCAGTCAGGTGATGAAAGCCGCTCTTACTTGCTGCATGCTGTTGCAAGAGGAGAAGATTGGCATGGCGTCGGCTATTGAAGCTGTGAAACACGTTCGCAATACGAATATGAGCGTTGAGCAAGCAATGTTTCAGCACAATATCCACCATGAAGAACCAGGTCAGGGACCGAGGATTCATGAGCTTTTCGCTATGGCTGGATTTGTATCCGACACAGATTTGATGGAATGCCTCGAATTGCATATCTTGCGTGGACGTCAAATTGGCCAGATCTTCATCGAGCAGGGACTGGTGAACAGTGAGGTTCTCGAGAATGCAATCGTCTTGCAAGGTATGATCGCCAGTGGCGCGATTAAGGCGTATCATGCCGCATCCGCGCTGCGCACCGCGTACAACAAGGAAATTTCTATCTACCAGGCTCTCGGAGAATTGCAACCGCCGGTCAGCCCTCTAGAGACCCCTCTCACTTTTGCTGAGTTGCTTCTGGCAGCGAATCTGGTCAAGCGCGAAACATACGATAGTTATTTTGAAGGACTGGAGCTTACGTCGCGCCAGATTGCTAAAAAACTTCTGGCAGCCGGGACTTTAAACGACAAGACATGCGTCACGGCTCTCAGATGCTTGTCCTTGAACAACGAGGGATTTCTCGCCAATAAAGATACAATCGAGATCCTGAGACATTGCGTCTCATACGACGCGAACCTCGATGAACAGCTTGCCACCTGGGCTCATTTTGCGCCGACGAGAATGCAGTGGATCTGGCGCTGAAGCCAAGAGTTACTTTAGAGCTATTGATTCGCGTATCTAGAGATCGCGGCGATCAAGAATGAAATCGTAATCGCCAGTTTATCTCTGGCTGTTGTTCGCTCAACTTCCTTCAACAGCGCGCGGATTTGTTTAATCCCTTCGCTGCAGTCCGGTCTGATGCCGCAGAATTCTCGATCGGCGACTGCGAGCAAGCGGATATAGCGCGCTTCGAATCGGGTCACTTTAGGGCGAGACTCAATCTCTTCTCTAATCGCGCGGATTTGTTGCAGCTCTCTAGTCGTAAGCCGGTTTGCAGGCTCGAAAGAATCTTGCAGGTACTCTTCGGGCGTGACAGAGTAGGTGCGACCATAGGCTGTCGCATAGTTTTGCGAAAAAATTTCCATGTTTTTGGTTCAATTGGTTGGGGCTTGCGCGTCTGGCGCTGGTTTTTTGCACCTTAGCCCGGCAATTTTCAAAAAATCTTGAAATCCCAATTTATTGATGCCGCGAACCCTGAGTTTTGGACCCTGAAACCTGGAACCTGGCCTAATTACACCTGTCGCCCGTAAGATTTGCGTGCGGGCCCATTTTTTCGTCTTCCACGATTTCCAATTGGCAGAGACCATTAGGGTTTCTAGAGTTGGATGTCTCGCGAATGTTTCGCCACAACTGTCGCTCCTGCTCCGCCAATTGATTGAAATATGCTTGCGAGCGCCTCATCGCCTCCGGCTCTCCGCTCATAATGGCTTCTCTGTTTTGGCTGACGTCTTGCGCGTATGCGGCTACGCCTGGCAAATTGACGACACATTCACTAATCAGGCGGTTGGACGCGGCTCGGTTGCCTTCGTTCAATTGTGTGGCGATGGCGTCTATTTGCGCCGGCGAACAGGACCTGTCTGACATGAGAAACCTCTAGAATCTGGTAAGAATTTGTTTGCCCTCACGCTAGCATTCCGGTATGACATTACCTTGACACGGCTGGTCTGGAACCAGGCTTGTAAGCCTGATATTCTTAGCTGGTTCATTTTTCAGCTTCAGCCACTCACCTTTCACCGCAAAGGCATTTGCAACCTTGAAGTCAGTTTTTCATCGAAGCCCAGTGACGAAATACAACCGCGCTGCCGGTCGTTCTGGTGCTCATTTCCTGCTCTTTGCTGCTTTGCTCTCCATTCAGGTTCTATGCTCTTGTTCGCTGATGCCGCCCCCGCCTGATGACACGAAAGGGGTTAAAGACTGGCTTGTTGTACCGGTTTTCTATGCGACAAATCGAGCGTTCGCTGGAAAAAACGGCAGCATAGAATATTCTGAAGATGAGAATCCGAGCGGGCTTCTATTCGGCGTAAAGAACTTTTTGGTGCCGTATCCGGTGCGCACCCCACTCGATTTTGCTACCGAAAATCGCATGCAGTGGGAGCGTTACAAGTTGGACACCGACTTGAAAAAGCTGAAGCCTGTTGCTCCACCCTCTGATCTTTGCCGCATCAAAAATTCGACTTTCAACAGAGAGCAAATGGTGGCAGCTCTCGATGCCTACAGAAAGCGAGCCGGAAGTCTCGAGGCGATTATCTTTCTTCATGGATGTTGTGCCACCTTTGATACTTCCGCACTGCGTGCGGCTAAGCTCGCGACCCACATGCAAGTTCCTGTGCTTCTCTATGACTGGGTTTCGCCCAAAGGTTTCAAAAATTACCTGAAGAATGAAACGCTGGCCGAGCAAACAGTCGATGAGTTTTTGTCGGCTTTGAACGCATCGGAAAAGGTTCTTGGTGCTCAAAATATGTCCCTTGTCGGGCACAGCATGGGCGCTTACATACTCGACCATGCGCTCATGCGCAGAAAACCTACTGCCGGCGAGAAGACTCCGGCCCTGTTCAATGAGCTCATCATGTCCAATGCCGATACTGATGGAAAGACATTTCTCAATCATGCCGGTGCCTTTGCCTCAAATGCGAAGGCGACACGAGTGTATTTCTCGCGGGCGGATGATCGCTTGAAGTATTCAGCCTTGTCTCATGGGAATTTTCATCGACTTGGTTTGCCTGGTCCTTTGGCCGAGCCCCTCGCCAGGGTCCCCGGTATCCAGATGATTGACATTACAGAAGCGAAAACGAATCACGAGCTGCCGTTTTGGCTTGTATCCAATATGCATCGTTTTGGCAATCTGGGTCCGGTGAAGGACTTTGTTCTAGAGAAGCAAAAAGACGGACCTTTCGAGGTCAAGCGTACAAGCAGTCCGCTTGCAGAGCCGTCCGGACTGGAGTGACCTTGGGGTTTGCCCTTGCAACAAAGCTGCAACAACGGTGACTTAAGATGATGAAGTACCGTGAGCCCAAGCGGGCCGGTCGTTTCTAATCTTAAGGATGTGGCGCGATGAGTTTCCCCCCAGTCTCTGCCTCTGCGCAGAGCCTTCCTGCTGGATATTCCTCTAAAAGTGAAGTCGAAGCTTTCCAAAGGCTGTTTCGGGCTGCTTATGAAGGCGAGCGTTCGAAACGAGAGTTTGCCCCCTCAAGCTCATGCGATGCGATGCTAGGTGAATTTTGCCTGGACAATAAGGCTGATGACGGGTCGAAAGTTTACTTTGCTGTTCTCTGAAGCCCGGCGGCGTTGGCGGTCAGGCAGCCCATTGCGAAGATTAACTCGTATGCCGGGTATGTATTTCGAGGTGGGGTTCTGGGGCGGCTAATCTCGGGAATACTGCAATGCCTGGCAGCGACGACGAGACAAATAAGAATCGGGACGGTGCTGAGAAGAAGAAGCCGCCAAAAGATACTGCTGTCGAATCAATCGAGACTTCAAAAGTTGCTGAGGAATCTGGCAATAAAGACTTCGACGAGTCTATGCGCGAGGAGCGTGAGAAGACAGAGGCCGCCATTCGCGCGGGCGTTACGACTACGCAGATTGAGTTTAACCAGATTGGGTTAGACCCGAGGCTCCGTCCAAATGAAACCCTGCAGTCCCGAGAGCGTATTGAATTAGCGCTCAATCCCATAAGCGCGCAGGATATGAAACGGCTGGAAGATGGGCGGCGGCGCTTTTTCGAGCCCGGGCTTGACGAACGGTCGCGCCTGGTCGCTCTTCGTGACAGTTTTGACGCAATCGCGGCCCAGAGGGGCGCGGCAAACTCGAAAGAGCTGATCAGAGAGGGACGAGACCTTATCGGTCTGAGCAACTTTATGAAGATAGCCGACACGCTTACTTCGATTGACGGAGGACGGTCGACTGATACCCAGAGGAAAGCCACTGCCGCCGGAGCGCTTGCAGAGTCTCTAGAGGAAATCAAAAGGCTGTGTCAGGTGTCTCCGCCGGGTCAATCTGCGCTTAATTTGCAGAATATGCTCGGTGGTCGCCAGCAACTCAACGAGATCATCGGCGGTTTGCAATCGACAAATCCGGCTCAGCGCGATGAGGCTATCAGGGCCCTTGTGCAAGCAACAAGCGAGCGCGGTCGATTCGGACCCGATGCTGAATGGGAGCAAGGCAATCAGCTGAGCCGTACTTTGAATGAAAGACGCGAAGGGCGAAATGGTTCTCAGTCGGGTGTAGAACTCCTCCCGCCTGACCGATTCGGAAGACCGTTATCGCTGGACGGTCAACAAATACTGATTGAGCCTAAGCTGCGCGAGCAGTTAGATGCAATGAAAGCAGCACGTGACGAGTCGCGACGTGCGATGTCACTCGATGAAAGCAATCAATTTTTGTACAATTTCGGCAATGGAAAGACAAGCAAACCTGAGACACTTCCTGAACGAGTAATGTCTGTCTCGCAGTTTTTGCTAAACGATGCACGCGGCATCATCAATTCATCGATGGGTCCAAGAGCAAGATTTCCAGGGCTTCTAAAGCAAGAACCGTTTTCCCAAATTCTTCAACCTGATTTTCAAGACTTGCGCTTGCCACTTTCTGGTGCCAACCGTTTGGATACCGCTCTTTCTCCATTTGGCTCACGCCTTGATGGTTTGAATTCGCCGTTTGATGATTTGCGTGTGCGGACTCGCGAGCAACCAAAGGCACCATCGTGGCTAGCTGCAGGACAAGGTGTAAGAGATCTTTCCAGCGCTACAAATATTGTCGAAGCAACTGCAGCATTGGATAGACTGGGGCAATTGGCGCATGAGGGAGATCCGCATGCCAAAACAGCCCTGGCAGCTACTCTAGTTGCTCTTACTACCGGTGCCGAAGGTATCGCGCTCATGCGCTCACGCACGCAGGGGCAAGATCCAGTTTTTGCGCCTGATCTCAGTCGACTTAAAGACTCAGATCGTGACTTGCTGAAATCCTTTGTAACAGCTCAACTTGGTCGTGATCTCTCAACCTCCGGCTTTCTTGATTTGAGGCTGTCGGGTACGCCGCTTCAATCCGACGCTGCAATAATAAGACCGCAAGCTGATGTCTTGCCGAAGGAAGCAATAACGGCTCTTGCTATTGCCTATGGTTCAGGATTGCCGTCTAATCTAACTGCCCATGATCGCTCCTCTATTGAATCGCTCCTGCGCAGTCAGGCTAATACCGAAAGCGGTGCTTATGCCCTCTGGTACGCGCTATCCGCTGCTGATGCACAGAGAAACGATGCAATGGAGCAGATGCTTGTTTCCGGACTTACCGGCAAGCGCGGCGACTATTTTCTGGATCAACTCATACCCAGTGCAATGAAAGGCAATGAAGATGCGATTCGCATCCTCGGTAAAGCCATTGGACAAGATGGATTTGAA
>CAZBOX010000268.1:0-8355 GCA_964493595.1 uncultured Candidatus Obscuribacterales bacterium
TGACAGCACCACATCAAATACCTCAAGGCACCGGCGAATCTTCAGGAAATGTCACGGGAAGCATTTCTATAAGCGGTCAGGCAGTACCTGCTGATCAAGTTCGCAATATCGACAGCGGCGTGGCTTCGAACAATCAACTGGTCATAACTTATCCTCAACCGGCAATGCCGGAAAAATCCAAAGTCGATATGCGTCTGGTCGCAGCAGGAGCAGCGGTGCTTGTTCTGGCGGCAGGCGGATTTATTTTCAGCCAGATGGGACATAACGACAAGGCGGATCAACCCCATGTCGTAGCCAACCCGAAAACGTATGAAGACTTCACTTCCAGCGGTCTATCGCACTATTCCGAAGGTCGCTATGCCAGCGCCGTCAAAGAGTTGAAAAAAGCCAATGACATGGCTCGCAGCTTCCCGGAAGGTGACAAACGCAAACTGGAGAGCTGGATCAATCTGGGTGAAGCTCAGGTCGCCAACGATGACTACAAGGAAGCTGAGTCCTGTCTTAATCACGCCGCACTGATCTTGAAAGGCGAAAAGCAGACGAAAGGAAAAGAGTACGCGCGCATTCAGCAAGATCTCGGCGAATTGCGTTTGAATTCCGGCGATTACGACGCCGCCGAGCCATGCTTCAAGACTGCGCTGGATATACGGATGTCGCTTTCCGGCACCGACAAAGAAGATGCTGCCGACTCTCTTCAAGGTCTAGCGTCGATCTCAATTCAAAGACGCAACTTTTCCGACGCGATTGCCAAATTGCAACAAGCGCAAAAGCTTATAGAGTCAAGCTCCGGAAAAGAAGACCGTGATTATGTTGCGGTAATAACAGATCTGGCCCGAGCAGAACAGATGGCTGCTACCAAGCGCGACCAGCTTCCAAAAATTGCTGGCATTTACGAAGAGGCTCTCAGCCTTGGCCAGAAGGTTTTCCCACCGGACCATCCGCAGATTGGCAAAATCAATCTTGCCTTTGCCACTCTTCTCTTTGTTCAGGGAGATATGGATGGAGCAGAATCGCGATTCAACGAAGCCATTCGAATAACAACCAAGAATGGCGGCGAGAAGAGCGTCGATATGGCGCAGATGAAAGCTTCGCTGGCAATTTTGAATATGAAGCAAAAGCGCTACGGCGGAGCCGAGCAATTGTTCGCCGAGGCAATCGCTATCGGCACAGCAAAACTAGGTGAGACCAACGATGCTGTGCGCCGCTGGAAAACACTGAAAGCACAGTGTGAAAAACAGCGCCGTCGCTCCTAACCGACTGCCTTTTGCGATCAGCGTCCCGTTAATTCGCTGGGAACGAATCCTATGTCTTTCGAACCCAGGAGGCTCTTCGTCAAACTTCCTCCGGCGACAACCATTTCATGCATCGCTTCGTCTAGGTGTTTGTCTCTTACCACGATAGGATCGCCGTCCGGCGCCGCAAAGAGGGCAGCTTTGCGCATCAGCTCACCGATAAAAGCTCCGCTTGCACCTGAAGTACGCTTGATGAAGACCTCCATATTCTCAACCTTGAGCGTCAAACCTTTCGAATAGATATCGAAAAGACGACGCCGGCATTCAGCGTCCGGCAAAGGCACTTCATAAGCCTGGTCGATGCGTCCGGGGCGTGACGCCAGAGCTGGTTCGAGAATCTCAGGACGGTTGGTTGTAAGAACAAAAAGCACGTCGACATCGTCTGACAAACCGTCCATCTCATTCATAAGTTCAAGAAGAACGGCTTGATTACAGCCGTTGCTGGTGGTTCTATCTTCGGCAATCAAATCAACGTCTTCGATTATCACCATTGCAGGCTCGAGCCATCTGGCGAAAAATGCCGTTCTGGCAATCAGTCCTTGTCCGCGGCCAGTGACAAGCAGAACCGTCCTTTCTTTCATCGCCGAGGCCAGATACATCGCAGTCAAGGTTTTTCCCGTGCCCGGCTTGCCATGCAACAAAATACCGCGTTTCAATTTGCGACCGGCATTTTTGAGTGCTTGACTGTACTGCCCGACCTCAATGGTCTGCCTCTCGATTCGTTTCAAAAGTCCTTCGGGAAGAACAATTTGTTCGCGTGTGATCGTGGGCACCGTGTGAAATTTTAGAGTGTTAGCACCACCCATTCCGGCAATCGAGGCTGGCCCTTCGATTACGGACAGCATCTTGCCTCGATAGACGTTGTTCTTGCCCATATGGCGCTGAATATCTTTTATGAATTTCTCAGCAGCCCCGCGCTCTTGCGCCATTACGTCGATAACAATCGGAGAGGCGCCGGCAAAATCCATCATCGAGCCTTGCCGTAAAAGCAATGCCAGCTTTGGCTGACCGTCTATCAGATACAAGCCGCCTTGTACACAAGCAAGTTTTCGACCATTGTCGAGTTCCATATTCAAATACTGAACTGTTCCTTCTTTGGCCCCGCCCAGTCCAACAAAGCTTGCTACAGATTGGGAGGCGACTAGATCGGCAAGCGAAGTTCCGGTCAGATTATTCAAAAAGCCGCCCTGTATGCCCAAGATCGTTGTAGTGCGACCATTCTTGGTGGTCAGTTCATCAAGTGCAATTTGCAGATTGGCCTGGTTATATCTTTCAAACTGTTCAGTAACAATTGACAGGGAGGCGGGATCTTTGCCCATATGTTCGCAGATCTTGGTTCGCAGATCCTTGGGCATCAAATTGCCGGGCACCAGATCTTTCATATTGAAACCAGAGATAGTCATCCCTTAGTCCTCCCGTATTTTCTTGAAATAGAATTTCGACGCAGTCATTTTTTCCATTACAAGGCCGAAACCAATGCAAGTTTCAAGATGCACTGCTTTTCTTAATCAGAGCAAAATGCTCGATTGTTCAGCCGTGACCCGAGAGCTTATCCAGGCAAACACCATATAATTATGATTCAAGGTCAGAACACGCTCATTAGGTGTAATTTTGGGACTGGGCAGCATGATTCACCAAGCAAAGGGATGGTTTTTCTATCTCTTCGGGCAATATGACGCCGCTGTCGAGGAATTTTCGCAGGCCCTCAAGGATGCACCGGAAAACGCGAGTTGTTGGAAAGGACGCGGTCTTGCACACTTTAAAGCGCGCAATTTCGACCTCGCTCTCAATGATTTGAGCAAATACATTACTATCGACGACAGCAATTTCAGAGTCTTTATGGCGCGTGCCGACGCATACGCGGAAAAAGGAGACTACGATCTTGCTATTCATGACTATTCTCAAGCTCTCAATCACAGGCCCGAGGAATTTCCCGCATATCATATTTATCTGGACCGCGGCGCTGCTTACATCATGACGCGCGAACTGGATAAAGCGATCGATGATCTGAACAAAGCAGTTTCTGCAAACGAAAAATCAATCGAGGCTTATCAAAGCCGAGGTATCGCGTACCGTTTGAACAACCAACTCGACAAAGCGCTTGCCGATTTCGAAAAGGTCCTCTCAATGGACTCGAAATATCATCAGGCGCATTATCAAAAAGGTCTACTGTTCAACGATATGAGCGAATACGAACGCGCTGTAGAATCACTGAGCAGATCAATTGCGCTCAGTCCAAAATTTCTTGTTGCATATTTTGAAAGAGCAAGTGCTTACATGAATTTGTGTCAGTACGATAAAGCGGTAGTTGACTACAATATTTGCGTCGACTCGGATCCAAAGTCTGCCGTTCCTTACCACATGCGCGGTTTAGCACATATACGCATGGGAGAATATGATCTCGCACTGGCAGATTTGGCGAAGGCATTGACGCGCAAAGATGGCGATGTCCGCATTTTGACGGACCGCGGAATGGCCTTCCTGCACAAAAACTATTTTGATCTGGCTCTAAAAGATTTCAATCAGGCCATCAGTATCGATCCGAAGTACTGGCGAGCGTATTCACTGCGGGCGATGGTGTTTGGAACCGGCTCACAGAGGGACTATCAGAAAGCCCTGACTGATTTCGAGACTGCAATAAACTACGCACCGAATGAGGCCGAGAATTTCAACCGTCGCGGGATGGTCCTCGATGAAATGGGTGATTTCGAAAATGCCATCGTCAGTTTTGATGCAGCACTAAAACTCGATCCCAAGACGTTTAACGGCTATTACAATAAAGCTCTTACTTTGCACAAAATGGGCGAATTAGAGGAGGCAAAGAAGAATTACGACCGCGCCGTTAAAGTCAATCCGGCACTAAAGGTGGTGCACCTGCGCCGTGGTCAGGTTCTGCATGAACTTGGGCAGCCAAAGAAAGCGCTAGACGACTACAATATTTGGGTATCCGAAAACCCTGATGACAAGGAAATCTACGTACTTAGAGGCAACGCGCTGGCCGATCTAAACAAGTACAAAGAGGCGATGAAAGACTATAACAAAGCAATAGAACAAGACAAATACAATGCCGTAGCCATCATGCAACGCGGTCATCTAAAGTTGAAACTCGGTAAAAGCGAAGATGCGCTCTCAGATTTCGAGGAAGCGATTCGTTTGAACCCATGGCTCAAAGGCGCGCACCTAGGCAAATCGCAAATTTACGCAATGAGAGGAAATCTGGAAGGCGAGCTACAGGAGCTTGGTGAAGCGATTCGTCTCGATGGTTCGGACCCGAACCAATTTCTGAAGCGCGGACGCGTGTTAGCGCAAACAGGCAAACACCGTCGAGCGATTTCTGACTTGATGCACGCACAAGATTTGTTGCTCGGACAAGGTCGGCGAGAAGAGGCTGCTGAGCTGTCCGCGGAGATTTCTGAGCTGCAGAAGACCGAGGCACAATCTTCTAACAAGCGAGATTGATCCAGCGCAAACAAAAGAGCGGATCGTTCCAAAACAATCCGCTCTTGCAGTTTCCAAAATTAGTCTTCTTACATTATTCGCAGGATTTCAAACAAGAAAAGCGCGAATACGGACCCAGTAATAAAGGTCGCAACCACTATCATCCAGACCAGGTGAGCTTGTCTGGGGGTGAAGCTTTTGACTACACCGATTCTGGATGCGATGAAATAGAGAAGTGCAATTAGTAGAAAGAGTACAAACCACGGTCTCAAAAGGATTCCGTGAGGCATAAACGCCGACGATGCAAGCAGCACTGCAGCAAGCGGAAAGCTTATTACAGATACGTAGTCTGAACCTCTTAAGCGTGAGCTCTCGGAGTTACTGGCAGCTCGAATATGCTTGAATGCTGAAGCCAGATTGCCCCAAAATGAGGCTCTCAAGTGCTTCGGATCAGTTACTGCGCCGCCGCCTTCAGGCGCCGTAGTTGGTTCATCTGGCACGGGAAATTCCTCCTCCATCGGATGCATTTATTATTCCCAGAAGATGGAAACAATCGCACCTGGCGGTTTGACTGATAAATACAGCTGTATTCTTTTATATAGGGGAGGGTTCAGCGCTTTTTCAGAAGGCGCAGGAGCGTGACAATAAGGCTGAAAAATGCCGCCAGAAAACCGCCCACGACGCCGGCAGCCACACCAGTTTGCCAATCCTTCTCTAACTTGACCGGTTGACTTATACCTTCATTGGAAAGCGCTTCTCGAAAAGTGACCTCATTTTCCTGGCTTGATTTTAGCGCTCTGATAGCCTGCTCCGGACTTAAGCGACCTCGACGAACAAGATTATGGCAACGTTCTGCTTGCCTTCGTAAATCATCACTTATAAGCCCGGACTCAACAAGGAAGACAGCGCTTCTGTGAGTATCTTGGAGCATGAGCTGATATGCTCCCGGAAGACTGTCCTGATCCAGCAGCCCTGCGCCACTGAGAAGATCTACAAGTCTTCCACCCGGACGGGAATGTTTGTTTGGAGGCGGGGTTCGCTTCTCTCTTATCGCAGCCTTTTCAACATGAGCAGAATGCCTGACGCGAGGTTCGTGCCTGTCGCGCTTTTCGTTGACGGACGCTGATGGTTCTTTCTGCTCTGAATCTTGAGCTTTACTTGCAAAATTATCCTCCTGTGAGGCAACCGGCTCCGGCTCAGGAGCCTCCTCCATGGGACTTTGCGAACTTACGTCCGGACTCGGCTTTGACGATTCCAATGATTGAACCGGTAACTCTTCCGAGGTAATTTCTGCTGCCTTTGCGCGAGAACCTACTGATTCTTTCGGCTCAGAATGCCTTTTCTTATGAACAGTAGGCGACTCTCTAAAATCAGGCTCAAGATCTTCAATTGTTTTCAATGCCGGCTGCTTTGTTTTATCACCGGCTTTCAGCCAGAGCGAAAACGCTTCTTGTAACTCACCGATCGCTTCTTCATTGGAAAGTTTGCCTTTGGAGACTTTATCTTGAATTGCACTAATTGCGGGAAAAAAGTCCGGCGAGAGTGCTCCTTGAAATACAAGAGTGCTGCCCAACGGTGTTCCGTACTCGAAACTTGTTTTGAGCGCATCGTCGATTTGCTCCTGGCTGACCAGATTGGAGTCGACCAGCAAATCGGCCAGATTGTTCTTTCCTTTGCCGTATTCAGGACGGAAATTCAGGATCTCCAGCGCCTCCTTCACCGAGCAATTGGACTTCTCTATCCGCGATAGAGCTTTTAACGCCGACTCCAGGGGAATTTCACCGTCTCTAATCAAAGATTGCAAATCAAGTGCAGCGTGCAAAAGCTTCTCGGTGACACAACCCGAGGTTATGAGTACACGTCCGATAGGAATACTTAAGCGTTTTGAAACCTGAATGGCTTCTGTAATTTCGGCAGACGAGACCACTCTGGCTGCGACCAGCATGTCTCCAACACGAACCATTCTGCTGTCTTTCGGCACGGCTTTCCTATTGCGCTTCGACCACAGTAGCCAAGGTTGCTGATCATATCAGTTTTGCATCGAACCTAAAGTCTATTTGCTTTAGTTCAGTAAAAGCTGTCAAGGTCGAATTACGGCACCAAATGCGATACTGAAATAGGCTCGAAGGCATGAACCGCAGCTTAGACGCTTACTGAATTCTAATTTCACATTTCGGGCAGCTTTCAAAGACTTCGACGGATGTCAGGAGAAAGTATGCTAATCTAACCGACCAAGCAATTCATGGAGTCCCCTCTCACATGTCATCATCCGGTCAAGCTGACAGCGTCTCACACCCTTTTGATCTAACCAAACAATTACTGACGGACGCCGGAGCTCTTAAGCGTTTCATCGATGCGAACCTTCTAGCATTTGTCCGCTGCGACGTAAACGGTAGATACTGGGAAGTCAATCAAGCGATGGTAGATTTGCTTGGTTACAGCAAAGACGAACTTGAGTCTGGCGCGGTCAGATGGCCAGACATTACACCTAAAGAACACTCCCTTGTAGATTTAGGTGCAGTCGCCGAGCTATCTAAAACAGGCAAAGCAGGACCATTTCATAAAGAACTGCTGCACAAAGACGGCAGAAAAGTCCCCGTCATGGTTGGCGTCGTCAGCTTGCCTGATTTGCCGGACCAGGTTTTGGCTTACCTAATCGACCTGCAGCCGAAGAACATTCATGAGTATCGTCAGTTTCTTGAAGAAGCTCACTTCCAGTTGCTTGCCGAAAATATTCCGCAGCTCGTCAGTGTCTGCAATCCGGAAGGGCGAATTATTTATAGCAACCAGCGCTTTTATGACTACACCGGCTTAGAGCCAAGCGAAGATGAGTCTCTCATATGGAGCGATTGTGTGCATCCAGCCGACGTGCAGCATATGCAAGAGCTGGGAAAAAAATGCGTCGAAGACCGCTCTATTTTTGAATGCGAAGCGAGATTGAGGGCAGCGGATGGTTCTTACCGCTGGTATCTCATCCTCTCAGTTCCAATATTTAACGCCGACGGGGCTATACGAGAGTGGTTCGGCACTTCGACAGACATCGACGACAAGAAGCGGCAGCAGGATGAAATAAGGGAGAGCGAACTGCGCTTCCGAATGCTGGCGGACGCCATTCCCCAGATAGTCTGGTCGGCAGACTCGAGCGGCAATTTCACATTTTTCAATCACCGTTGGACGGAATTTACAGGCTTGTCTGCAGAGCAAAGCTTAAATGATGCCTGGACCTTGTTGATCCATCCGGACGATTTGCCCATATATCTCTCCGAATGGAACAAAGCACTGGCAACCGGGGACAGCTATGAGGTGGAATTTCGCCTCAAAAGGGCTATCGGTGTGGGGAAAGTCTCCGGCAGTCCATATCGCTGGCATCTTGGGCGCGCCGTTGCCCTGAGGTCGCGCAATGGCTCAATTGTTGAGTGGTTCGGCACATGGACGGAGATTGAGCCGCAAAAGCGCCGCAGCGGCGAAAAGTAGTTAAAACCATGAATTATCCGACATCCGACGCCGCCTAACTCTTGATGTCTGGGCTGAAAAGCGCCCGGCAATAGGGTTTACATCAACTTGTATTGATCTGTTCAGGTTTATATATTAATAGCGTCGGGAACAACTAAGACGGCGCTTGTCG
>CAZBOX010000269.1:0-8299 GCA_964493595.1 uncultured Candidatus Obscuribacterales bacterium
GTTATGGAATCCAGGTGTTCAAATGAAACTCAATAAGTCCAACTTGCCAGAAATTACAGATCTGTTAGAACCAATTTTGATTGAAGATCTTGAAAGCGCTATTGCAGAGCAAATAAAGGTCGTGAACTCGCTCGAAGACTCGCCGTGCTCTGCCGCACGCGGGGATGAGTTGTTCAAGCTGTCGAAGCTGCACTTCAGAAATCAGTCTTTCCAGCTTGCTCTAGATGCTGCCGTTCAATCCGTTGGATTCAGAAGACTGTTTTACGGTAAGGGTTCCAAGGAGCTTTTGGAAGCAATTAGTCTCGCGCAAATTATCACCAAGGAGCTGCAAAAAACAAATCCTCCAAGGAGGCGCCGAAAGAAAGTTATGGAAAGTCTCTCTTCCGGCGCCACCGCTGATGCTTAACCCTGAGAGCAAGCCCGTGTCACTGCTGATGGTGCTTGCTATTTTGTCGGTGCTTCTGTGTTGACCAGCTTCGGTTTGTTCACGCCTGGTTTTTTCTCAATCTGATATGCGCCTGGTCGCGATGCTTGTTCAACGGTTTTGACTTCCACCGGCTTGCCTGTAGAGATCGATTTGTTGATAGCTTCAATGATGAGAATGTCAGCGAGTCCTTCGTACCCTGACGGTCCGGGCTCCTCACCGCTAATGATGCAGTTCGAAAAATGCAGAAGCTCCGGCGCGAACTGGTCACGCTTTGGAATTTCCTTTTCCGTCTTCTTGTCGCCCTGCATGATTTCGTATTTGAGTTTTGTCGCGTAATCGTATGCGGGATCGAGCACAATGTGCCCATCAGTCCCGACCACTTCGAAGCGTGACATATCTGCGGCGCCGAAGCTGCAGGTAAAGCTGGCGAGGCGTTCGCCTGGAAAACGCATAATGACGCTGACCATTTCGTCCACTTCTTCGAAGCGCTTATCTGCGCTGGAAGCCGCCGCTGCCACAACTTCCTGCGGTTCTGCCTGAAATAGATATCGCGCTGCATTTATACAATAGATACCAATATCATTAAGTACGCCGCCACCAAGTGAGCTATCCAGTCGAATGTCGCCTTGTTTCACTTGCTGGCTAAAGCTCGAATTGAAATAGCGCGGTTCGCCGATCTTGCCTTCCTTTATCGCTTCGACCATCTTCATATTTGCTTCTTCAAAGTGCAGCCGATAAGCAATCATCAGCTTCACGTTGTTTTTCTCCGCGACCTCTATCATCTCCTGGCATTCGCGATGATCGACTGCCATAGGTTTTTCGCAAAGAACATTGATACCCGCCTCCGCCGCGCGAATAGTGTATTCGCGGTGCATGTTGTTCGGTAGACATATGTATACGGCGTCCAAATCAGCCTCGCGCAAGCATTCGTCGAAATGCTCGTAATCGTAAAGCTGTTCCACTCCGTATTTTTTTCCGACCTCTTTGAGCTTTTCCGGGTCGTCCGACACCAGCGCTACCAGTCTGGAATTTTCTTTAGCATGTTCAAATGCCGGCAAAACGGCAACTTGAGCAATGTGACCTAATCCCACTACGCCGTAGCGAATTATTCGAGCCTTTTCTTGCGCCATTACATCATCCTCGAAAGTTAGAAATTGATAGCTGCCTGACGGCAGAGAGGCTATTGGGTTCCTGGGGGGCGAATGTCATGAGGCGCCGGCAAGAATTAATAAATTTCATGCTGCAAATTAGGAACCTTCCCTGATTTGCCCACTCTTCCCATTGCAACTCCCACAGCCCAGTCAAAAGACTGTGCTTGAATAATTTAGTAGGCGCCACTATATATGATGGCGCGCTTCTGCTTGGGAGATGTGCGGGGAAGTGTATGAAATGCGCTCTGGTAGTGCGTTTTGATAAGTGTATAATCGCTAAATTGTGCGATGCCATACGCTGGGATTTTATTGAAATGACAATACTAAGGAGTATCAGATGAAGTTAGTCCGTCTTCAGAAGAGGTTCGCCCATCTTCCGAAATTTGAATCACCAGTCTCGTTATTTTTGTCACTGACGTTAAGTCTTACAGCATCAACGCCGATATTGGCTGCGGGAATTGATCCGCAGATGACTACCGACAAGGGTACGCTCGTGCAGGGGCAGTCCGCCGAGCCGACGGGGCAGGGAGGCGAAATCCATCAAGTATCAGATAAGTTGCCTCCGCTCACTACACAACAAGGAATGCCGATTTCCGACGATCAGAATTCGCTGAAAGCTGGCTCCAGAGGACCTACTCTTCTTGAAGATCACGTAGCGCGAAATAAGATTTTTAGTTTCGACCACGAACGTATTCCTGAGCGAGTGGTGCATGCACGCGGTTTTGGCGTTCATGGCTATTTTGAAACTTACAAAAATCTCTCAGACCTGACAAAGGCGGATATCTTCCAGCGTGCGGGCGAGAAAACGCCGGTATTCGTGCGCTTTTCCACTGTCGCCGGCAACAAAGGCTCATTCGACCTGGCGCGCGACGTGAGAGGCTTTGCCGTCAAGTTCTATACAAGGGAAGGAAACTGGGACCTGGTTGGAAATAACATTCCAGTGTTCTTCATTCAAGATGGGATGAAATTTCCTGATCTAGTGCACGCAGCAAAGGACGAACCGGACAGAGGCTTCCCCCAAGCTGCCACCGCGCACGATAATTTCTGGGATTTCATTTCTCTAACACCCGAATCCATGCACATGATCATGTGGGTCATGTCGGACAGAGCCATTCCAAGATCTTTCCGTTTTATGGAAGGCTTTGGTGTGCACACGTTCCGCTTTGTGAATGCGCAAGGCAAGAGCACATTCGTCAAATTCCATTGGAAGCCGAAGCAAGGCTTGCAGTCGGTCGTCTGGAATGAAGCAGTGAAAATAAATGGTGCCGACCCTGACTTCCACCGCCGCGATCTCTGGAATGCCATTCAACAGGGCGCCTATCCCGAATGGGAATTGGGAATACAAGCATTTGATGAAGAGACAGCCAACCGTTTGCCTTTCGATGTACTCGATGCAACGAAAATCATTCCTGAAGAAATCGTGCCCGTAAGAAAGATCGGCAGACTTGTGCTCAACAGGACTGTCGACAATTTCTTCGCCGAGACTGAACAGGTCGCATTTTGCACTCAGAACATCGTCCCGGGAATTGATTTCACCGATGACCCGCTCTTGCAACTGCGCAATTTCTCATACCTCGACACTCAGCTGAAGCGCCTGGGTTCTCCTAATTTCACGCATCTGCCCATCAACGCGCCGAAGTGCCCCGTCTTCAACTTCCAGCAAGATGGTCACATGGCGATGCATAATCCCAAAGGTCAAATCAATTACGAACCGAATTCAGCCGGCGGTCCTCGTGAAAATCCAGAGATGGGTTTCAAGAGTTTCCCCGCGCCTCTTGAAGGTCCGAAAGTGCGAGTCAGACCAGAATCTTTCGCCGACCACTACAGTCAGGCGAGGCTCTTTTATGTAAGCCAAACTCCGATTGAGCAAGGGCATATAGCCGATGCACTTGTATTTGAATTGTCCAAAGTCAAAAAGGCTCATGTGCGCGAGCGCATCGTGAGCCATCTGGAAAATATCGATAAAGATCTCGCTGGCAAAGTCGCGAACGGACTTGGACTTCCGTCCATGCCACCACCAGCAAAGGCTGCGAAGCCCACGCGTACCGACCTGCCGCCATCTGATGCGCTCAGCATTTTGAAAAACGGACCGGAGAGCTTTAAAGACAGACGACTGGGAATTCTTGTATCGGATGGAGTAGATGCCCGCATGGTGGCAGCTCTCAAATCGGCGGCAATGAAAGAAGGTGCTAGTGTCGCTATCGTTGCGCCGAAGATTGAGGGTGTAACCGCCAGCGATGGCAGCAAGATCAAAGCCGATGAAAAGATTAATGGCGGTCC
This sequence comes from uncultured Candidatus Obscuribacterales bacterium, assembly GCA_964493595.1. Lineage (GTDB taxonomy): Bacteria > Cyanobacteriota > Vampirovibrionia > Obscuribacterales > Obscuribacteraceae > QKMZ01. Next base: position 3,859 of record CAZBOX010000269.1, read on the forward strand.
GTCTGTTCTTTTCGATGCTGTAGCTGTCCTCACTTCTAGAGAAGGCGCTATGAAGTTGGCTATGGAACCGTCAGCCAGAGACTTCGTTGCGGATGCATATGCGCACTGCAAGTTCGTTGGCTATAACGCGCTCTCACTGCCACTTTTCGAGAAAGCGGGGCTTGCCGCTGCCATGGATAATGGCTTCATTCAACTGAAGAGTCCCACTGACGCTGGTGGTTTCATCTCCACTTGCAGAAGACTCAGATTGTGGGCAAGAGAAGAGAAAACCAAAATGCCTGGTTAGCTTGATGCCAGTCAGGCATTCATCATGAAGCTCGTCGGTCTTTCTTGGACCCCAGCGTTGAAGGGAAGCGAGAAATCGCTTCCCTTCTCATTTTTTAGCCACTGCGGATTTTTTTTTCTGTTTCGCTTTTTCTCATTCAGTTTTAATTTCGCCGACATAATTTCGTGTCCTGAAATCGCTCGCCCAAATGATACGGATATAAGTATTTTAGTTACATTCTGATCTTCATGAGCTGGTTTGCGCTTTCAGTTCTCGCTGTTTTTGTCGCCTCAACTGAGGGATGCGTAACGCATATAGATCAGGCAGACTGTAATCAATGAAGAACTTGCAGCTCTCCATGCCACCAGATCGAGGAGAGTCAATGATTCAAAATGCTATAAAAATATTTCGTGATTCGGATTACTGGGCTGTGTCTGAGAAAGACACGCTTTGCTTTAAAAGCACCAGGTTCGAAATTTGCTACCAATACGCAAGTTATCTTGCGCGGAAAAATCAAACTCTTTTGGAAGTCAACGTTCAGAGCAAGATATTCAAGACGCACTTCAGTGACGCCGAAATGTCTGTAGGAGCCTGACCGTATGAACAACATAACAACGCTTGAACCCTCTGCAAAAACCAGAGGGGATGCGGCCTTTGATCTGGCCGCCCGACACTTTCTTGCAGATAGACCCGTTGAAGCCTATGACGCGATAAAACATGCGATCGCCTATAGACGTATGTTTTACGGTGCGATGAGCAAAGAGGTCAAAGAAGGCCTGGAGCTTGCGCGAAAGATTCAAACCGCAATCGTCGAAAAGAATCCATCGCTTGCGACGAGAAAGCGTCGCAAACGAGTTGAAGGTCAATTAGTTTAGGCGCTACCGGCGTGCGCTAACCGATGCTTTTGTGATTCCTGTCATGAAAGATATTCTTCCGAGCGCGCCAGCAATCTCGATGTTTTCATCCCCAGCGCCTCGGCAATGCTAGCGATGGCACCGATGCTGGGATTTCTCGTGCCTTGCTCGATGTTACTAATGAATGCGCGGTTGACGCCGGACGCTGCAGCCAGGTCGTCCTGAGTCCACTTAAGTTGTCGTCGCCGCAAACTGATGACCTGCCCAATAGATGAGTACAGGTCGCTATGCTCCTCACGTTTTGGCATTAATTCGCCCTCCTGCTCGGAGACATTGCGTCCCCCGTTAAGTTCCCTCCCTCGGACCTAAAAGGGTGCTACCCAGATGAATTATTCAACAAAATCCGGCAATTGCATGCTGGGCGGGAACTTTCGCCCTCAGATCCTGTCCACCCGGCTGCCACACTTTTAGCTTTCTGAGAATGGGTCTTGAAGAAGCATTCTGAATTTGACGCCAAGCTGCTCAATTATTTGATTCGTGGAGTCAAGGACTACGCCATCTTTGCCCTGGATCCAGCCGGCGTGATTGTCACCTGGAATGCTGGTGCCGAGCGCGCCAAGGGATATACGGCCGAGGAGATCATCGGGCAGCACTTCTCCATCTTCTACACGCAGGAGGCGAAAGACCGGAAACACCCTGAGTTCGAGCTGCTCGAGGCCACAAAGAATGGGTCGTACGAAGAGGAAGGTTGGCGCATCCGTAAAGATGGCGGGCGCTTCTGGGCGCACGTGACCATCACGGCTATTTATGACGACGAGGGCAAGCATATCGGCTTTGCCAAAGTTACCCGCGATTTGACTGAGAAGCGCCAGGTCCAGGAGGAGACAATCGAGAAGTCGCGTCTTCTCAAAGAGACCGAAGACGCTTTTCGCCATATCGTCAATTCCGTGCAGGACTACGCTATCTTCATGCTCAGTCCGAGCGGTTACGTTAAAACCTGGAATAAAGGAGCGGAGCGTATCAAGGGTTATAGTGCCGATGAGATTATTGGCAAACACTTCTCTATTTTTTATAGAGAGGAAGCCAAACAAATCAAGCATCCGGAGTATGAACTGAAGAAAGCTATAGAGGATGGTTCTTACCAGGAAGAGGGATGGCGTCTGCGCAAGGACGGTGGTCAATTCTGGGCGAGCGTCACCATTACTCCTGTTGTCGACAACGGGCAAGTCACTGGCTTTGTGAAGGTGACGAGAGATCTGACAGAGAAGAGATTGTTCGAGATACAGCTTGCAGAAGCGCGTGACGAGGCGATTTTGGCTAATCAGATGAAAACCAAATTTGTAGCCAATATCACCCATGAGATAAGGACGCCGCTTGGTGGCATCGTCGGTTTGAGCGAGCTGATTTCCGAGAATGAAGAAATTCCAGACGACGTTAGAGACTCCGGTCTGCGGATTTTTCAGGCATCTCGAGATCTGCTGGATCTCTTGAATGATCTGCTCGATTTTGCCAAACTGGAAGCCGGAAAAGTTGAGTTGGACGAAAAGCCATTCAGCGTCGCTGAGATGATCAACGACGTAAAAGGTTTGACCAAGACAAAGGCGCAGTCAAAATCGTTGCAGCTCACGGTTACTATCGATGAGGCTTTGCCTAAGCAGATCGTTGGCGACGTGACAAAACTCCGCCAGATTCTTTTGAATCTCGTTCAGAATTCAATCAAGTTTACTGAAATAGGCGGCGTTGAAATCGCTGTTGAAAAGCAAGACGACACGGTTGTTTTCTCAGTGACCGATACCGGTATTGGCGTAGACGAGAAAGTGAAAGTGCGTCTCTTCAAGCCGTTTACCCAGGGACATGATCCAAGTTATGGTGGAACCGGTCTCGGGCTCTCCATTTGCCAACAATTCGTTGAGCTGATGGATGGAAAGATAGAGATGGTTAGCGAACCTGGTCGAGGAACCAGCGTCTGGTTTACTTTGCCGCTAAAGGAAATGGTGGCTGAGTGACGGACGATGAATTCAAAGTTTTGCTTGTAGAGGATGAGCCACTTCTCCAACATGTCTTCCAGCAGCAGATGCAGAAGCTGGGCCAGGACGTGCATACGACTGTCGCAAACGGTCTAGATGCCATCGAGCATGTGCTTACCAATGACTATCATCTTGTCTTTATGGACGTGCGATTGCCCGTGCTGGACGGGCTTTCAGCAACTGAGAGAATTCGAAAGGCGGAGAGAGAGAAGGGCCGATACACTCCGATTGTCGGACTGACTGCGTTTGCTCATCGTGGTAAGTGTATTCGCGTTGGAATGGACGACTTTCTACAGAAGCCGGTGATTTTGGAGGAATTGAGGGATGTTCTTTCTAAATGGAGAGAGACTAAAGAGGTCGACCGTTCACAAGACCTCGTGAAAACCAGCCAAAGTGACGGCGGCATAATTGTTCATCCCGAGGAGTTCGACAAAATCTCAGAAAGACTGACGAATATCAGAGACAGGATTAGCAAGCTGCGCACCACCTTTGATCTCGATAGAACAGAGCACAAAAAGCGCGAAAGCGATGCCTAATTAGGAGCTCACGCGCTCGCGCTTTCTATTTGATCTTTTTCTTTCTCTTCTTCTGCTTCTTTGTTCGGCAGCGCCCGCAGTGCCGTTTTCCCCTGCCCTGAAGTCCAGTGCGCAAGAGTTTTTTGAAAGTGTGCAGGGTCGAAAGGCTTTGACAAATAATCGTCCATGCCACCTGCCAGGCACTCTCTGCTCTGACTGTCGGAAGTATGTGCGGACAATCCGATGATGGGAATACGGCGACTCTTTGTTTTTTCCAATTCCCGAATCTGCCTGGTGGTTTCGAGCCCATCCATGACTGGCATGTTCAGGTCCATAAGGATGGCATCAAAGTGAAACGCCCCACCATCCACCAGTTCCAGGGCTTCCCGTCCGGACTTCACCACGACTACCTCGTAGCCGTAGCGCTCGCCTAGAACACTCACGACCTTTTGGTTGACGGGATTATCGTCTACTGCTAATAAGACGGGCTTTTTCATAAAACTCCCGAAGTTCCCCCATGGGTACTTTATCCGGGAATTGTGAACAACGAGGGAACGTATTCCATATGATGCAGCTGCTTGGGCTGCCGGGGAATCAGTGAACACTCGGTTGCTGCCACAAATAGCGCGCGACAAACAATTGCCCGGATATCACCGTTAGAACGTTGTAAACGTCCATATGTTCCTGCCGAGGGAAGTATATTTTGTACGCAAAGGTCTAAGCTGCTGCTGAGCTTGCCCTTGTTCCTATTTTGTTGAACTTCAAATAGCAGGCTCAACG
>CAZBOX010000270.1:0-8279 GCA_964493595.1 uncultured Candidatus Obscuribacterales bacterium
CTTTGTCTGCGCGAATTTCTATCTTATGGCGCTTCTTCACTCCGTTTCTACGCGATAAACCCAGCTTTTCCAGACAAATATCCCCTTGCGCTGCTGTTCTGATTCCGTTTTCCAAACGGTTGTCGGCGCATGCTCTGGAGTGATACTGCTGGTGGTGTAGCCGGATTTTCGAGAAGCACGGGAAAGGCGCAATCCCGTTAGAGGCAATGCGCGCAATCGCGCTTTCCTAACGGCAAGCCGGCGCCTTGGCTTGCTAAACCAAAGTATCCAGGAGACTTTCATGGACATCGGAATCGGAAGCATCGTCACCATCTCTCTCATCGTGCTCGGCGGCATCATTCTGCTTGCCGCTGCAGTCAGTTCGCTCTTCTCGGTCAGCAACCGGACAGTCAAGATTATCGAGCGCTTCGGCAAGTACCAGCGTACCGCCGGTGCCGGTCTGAACGCGAAGATTCCCTTCATCGACACCGTTCGTGCCACTCTCAGCCTGCAGGTCGAGCAGCACACCATCGCGGTGGACTCCATCACCAAGGACAAGGTTTCTGTGCGCGTCAGCTGCACGGTCAACTACAACGTCCTGGAAGGCCGTGAGGCTGACTCGTACTACAAGCTCGCCACCCCCAAGCAGCAGATCGAGACCTTCGTTTTCGACGTCGTGCGCTCGCAGGTGCCGAAGCTGACTCTGGACGAGATCTTCGACAGCAAGGACCACATCGCTTCTGCGGTTCGCAACGAACTGACGCACGACATGACTGCTTTCGGCTACGAGATCGGCAAGGTGCTGGTCACCGAGATCGAGCCCGACGCCAAGGTCAAGGCGGCCATGAACGAGATCAACGCTGCGCAGCGTGAGGCTCAGGCCGCCAACGCTCGCGGTGAAGCCGAGAAGACCCTGCGCGTCAAGAACGCCGAGGCTCAGGCGGAAGCCGATCGCCTCAAGGGTGAGGGTATCGCCGCTCAGCGTCTGGCCATCATCAATGGCGCCAAGCAGTCGGTGGAAGAGCTGAAGTCCGCGTATCCGGGTGTGAGTGAGGAGACCCTCATGAACATGCTGATGATGACGCAGTACTTCGAGACGCTCTCCCAGCTCGGCGGCAAGGCCGGCGACAAGGTCATCTTCGTGCCCGTGACGCCGGACGGTGTTGGCGCGTTCCGCCAGCAGATCATGGAAGGGCTGGCCGCTACCCCGGCCACGCGCCCGTCGCTCGCCAAGTCCGATGCCCAGGCTCGCGGTCAGGAAGGCGAAGCCTCCAAGAGCTAAGCATCGATGAATCGGCGGCTGCCCCTTGCGGTCGCCGATTCTCGCTGTGCGATTGAAACTTTGCAGGCGGCAGGTTTTGGTGGTCCTGGCATGGACCATCTTCTCCTGCCGCTTGTTTTTCTGTCAGAAAATACTAAAAAGTGTAGTATATAGGACACCGAAAAGAACAGGCGGAGCTACGATTTTCCATTTAAGGAAATGCAGCTCCGCCTGCCTTGTGAGCCTTTAGCTCAGCGCTTCATGCAAAGGCTGATCACACGGCACCCATGGCGCCGGCGACGACCGAAATTGACTGATGTGCGACAGCACGAACAGCCAGAATGAAGGATTCGAGAGCGACGAGGCAGGCAGCCAGTTGATTGGCGGCGCTATCCGCTCTCAATCCGGCTTCTGCATCCACGTACCCGGCGGCGGCTTGTTGGGTGCGCACGAGGATGTCCCGGCGCAGCCGCGCTTGAGTGATGTACCGTTCGGTCAGTTGAACGAGCGCGCCTGCTTGAGCGTGCGCGTAGTCCAATTGCCGGCCTCGAACACTGTGAGCAGCCGACGCATTAGCGGCGGTTTCCCGGGCGCTCACGGCGAGTTCGGCCGCCTGACGGGATAATTCCGCAGGCGAGGTGCATGAGGCGTGATCCTGATGGCTGTCGCAAAGACCGAGCTGGGAGTGTGCGAAATTGGCAGCTTGCTCCTGCGCGGTCAACGATGCGAGCAGCAACCCGAGCAAGTCGGGATTCTCTTCAGCTTCGTTTTTCTTTTCCGTCATTCTTGTCCTTTGCCCTCAGGCAATTGATTTTTGGTTGATGCCGCCTTACTTGAGGGGCGGCGAAAAACCGACCGGCGCGGAAAGGTCACGCGAGTGCTCCGCCTGTTTGGCGGCTTCACTCACCGTGGGATCGCTGTCCTGCTTGGCGCGGCTGAGGAAGTAAGCCGCTTGCGGGTAGGTCAGCTGCGCGGCAGCTTCCACGATGCAGCGGCGCACGGCAGCATTCTTCTCGTTGCTGTACGCGGACTCCAGAATCTCGAGCAGCTGCGGTTCGACATTGCGAGCGCGCCCGACTGCTTCCGGATTCTGCTTCTGATTGATGGCGATCTGCTTGAGTGCGGTAGCCACAGAGGCACGCACCGTCGGGTCGCTGTCAGTCTGCAGCACGGTAGCCAGCGTATTGAGTTCGTTGGTCGACGGTGTCGTAACGTGCTTGCCGAGCCACGAGACCGCCGCCAGGCGCTCGGTCGTCTGGCTGGAAGTCGTGAGACGAACCAGGCTGGACGTGACGAGAGGTTGGGAGACGCGCACGCTCGACTGCTGGGCGAGGCTGACGAGACTGGGGGAGAATGCCACCAGTGTGACAGCGCCCATAGCCAGGATGGCGGCGACGATGCTCAGGCGGAATCGTTGGGACTGTTTCTGACTTTGACTTGGGACCATATCTTCTCCTGAAGGGTTGAGTGCCTGTTGTTCTTATCGGCACGACCGGGGGGGAACTATTGAAGCGTCCTGCGAATTTCATCCCACCTCAAACTCGAAGCCGGCACAACCTTTGCCACCCGAACGCGGGCGGAAAAATTCTTCAAAGGGAGTAAGACAGAAGGCTCGGAGTTGGAACAGTTTCTAGAGGTGAGAGAAAAAACAAACACCATAAAACTATCCAGAGAGCTTATCTGGCTCAATGGAAGTCTCTTGATATGTAGTAAAGTTGTATTTCACTGCTTCGCTTCGCTTGCTCAGCTGGGCGAACTTTTCTAAGTGCACTTTCACGCAGAGTAGAAGAAGCGCATGAATAGACGTTTGCGCTAGGTCTTGTTAAGGAAAACGAAAAAGTGTCCCCAATACTCAGTGCCCGCGACGTTTTCTGCCCTTCGCTTCTTTCGTCATTTTGGGCTCGGGACCACCATAAATGTCTTCGTGCGTTAGACCGTTCACATCCGTGACCCGCGGGTAACCCTGCATTTCAGGCGTAAGTTTCAAGTTCATAGTCAGTGAAAACGGTATAACTTTGTCCGGTTTCCCGTCCACCTTAATGATGTTTTTGCCGCTCACTTTGAATGGTGTGGTGGCTTTATCAATGGGCACCATAGCGGTGGCCGAAGTAACTTCTACGACGTTTCGGCGCTTCTCGTCTTCGGCTATCGTCTTCTCTTTGATGACGTCCAAACCTGCATTTGGAATTACTTCCAGCTTGGAAAGTTTGGCAATGCAATCTTCCGTCAATTCTTGTCCGCGCAAGAAATTCGTAGATTCAGAAAGTGTTGTCGGATCGCGATCGAGCAGATGTTTGGTCACTTGAATCGCCATTTTCTTCATCGTTTCTGACCGCTCTTTAGCCTGCTGTTCCGGGCTTTCGCAACCTGCTAAAAACGAAAGTGCGATGAGCGCGCTCAAAGTTTTTATGACGGCCATTTTGGAGGCGACTGTGATTTTGATTTCCATGAGGTGACTTACTTCTGGTTAGATGCCGAGGAAGCAATTATTATACGAGTAAGCAGAAAAGTCCTCTCTTGACCAGCTGCATGTAAAGCAGCTGTTGTAATTGAAGGTTTTTCGAAAGGTGGGCGGGCTGTTCTCTTTCTGATGAAAACGTTGATGAATACAGGCGAGACGTAGGATTCAAAATTCGATGGCAGCAGTTTTTTTGGAAACTCTCAATTGGCCGGAAGCGGAGAAAGTTTTGCGTGGCGACGCTCCAATCGTGGTTCCTTTAGGAGCCGCGCTCAAGGAACACGGTCGGCATTTGCCGCTCAATAATGACAAATTGCTCGCCGGCCGTCTTGTAGATGAGCTCGCAAAGCGGCTTGATATCGTTGTTTCGCCTGTTGTCGAAACATCTTACTATCCAGCCTTCATTGAATATCCCGGCTCGATTTCGCTCGCCTTTGAGACTGCGTCCGCGCTGATTTTCGAAACTTGCGCAGGGCTTGCCGGTTTCGGTTGCCGGCGTATTTATGTTTTAAACACAGGCGTTTCTACATCTCGTGTTCTGCAGAGAGTCCGGGATTCTCTATTGCTACAGTTTCCTCATTTGAAATTCGCTTACACCGATTTCAAGCACGCTGTCGAGTCAGCCTCTTGCGGAATTGCGCAGCAGAAAGGCGGTGGCCACGCTGATGAAGTGGAGACTTCGATGATGCTGTATCTGGCACCGCAGGTGGTGAAGATGGAAATGGCTGAATGCGATTTTCACGGTGCTAGTGGCGGTCCTCTCACAAGGGACGTGCAGAGGGTCGGGGTTTCCGACGCTGTTTACTCTCCTTCCGGAGCATGGGGAGATCCGACACTGGCCAGCCTGCAGAAGGGAGAGCTGATTGTGAACAAGCTTCTGGACTGGTTGGAAAAGGACATTCGTTCTCTTTAGACACGGTGCCGACTGCAAGGGTATTTATATGCCCAGATAATTGCCGGCGGGGTTCGGGTGGTAGAAAGAGGAAGCTGCAGGTGCCGCAGGTAGTTCCAGCCTTCTTCTTGCCTGTCTGCGCGGTTGCATATTCTGCCTTCTTACGAAAAGACGAAGCACGGCAATTATTATGGCTGGAATGCCTACAACGGCGCCGAAGGCCGCGGTAAAGCTATCGAATAAACCATTGATGATTGCCGTGCTCGTCAGCTCGTCGTTGCGTCCTCTATCGTTTAACCCGCTGAAATTCTCGTAGTCCTGAACGTAGATCGTCTGACCGTAGACAGGTCCAGTTATCTCGCTGTGGCTGGCGCATGTTCTATCTATTACCATGTATTGGGCGAGCGCCGGAAGAAATGACGATGCCACTGCCAGTAATGTCGTGCAAAGTATTCTGACAAGGTGTTTTTTAGATAGTATTTTATAAGTATTCATGCTTTTCTCGCTTGTTTAAGGAGCCGTCAGAGCGGATAACCGGTGTCTAGCCGAACAGATTTGCATCGCGAGCGGATGCTACCAGCCAGTTGATCAACCCCGGTGTCGCCAGTCCGCCGGTCACGCCGCAACACCCGTGGATAATGCCTTTGACGGAATCTTTGCTGCCGGCGGCCATTTTCATGAATCCGTAGATGAGTGTGGGCCCGCCCCAGGCTATGCCGAGAATTTCCATGCCGTTTGCCAGAATATTGAGCAGTGCCTCCAGGTTTGAAAGGTTGTTTACTCTTACCGTTCCTGCCGTGTTTATGCCGGTAATGTAAGTGGCGTCCATGCCCTTCGGACCGATGGTTCCGAGAGCGGTGGTCTGTAACTTGGGAGTCAGCATGTCCATGAATTGCTGGCTTTGAGTAAAGGTATTGCCTTCATAAGGGTTGGCGAATCGAGCTTTATTGTCGGCAAATGGATCCATACTTTCTTGAGAAACGGTCGTGTACTGTGCTCTTGCGGGATTGGCGACCAGTGCCCCCGCGAAGCAGAGAAATACTAGTAATAGTGTTCGGGTTTTTGGATATCTAATGCTGCGAGCTTTAAGTTCGCTTTTCATGTCTTTCTCCAGTGCACGTTGTGCAAATAACGCAAGACCGGCGGCTGTCTGTGTCGTCCAATTTAGTGGCGCGTTGTGGTGTAAGCCGGGTCGATCTGTGGCGGATCTGTGGCGGCTGGATTAAACGCTTTTGAATTTGCGCGGATGGCTTTCTCGCGTGAACTATCGCGCTTTGTCCTGATCCCTGGTAAGGCTCTGCAAGGCTTCAGCCTGTCAACGCGCGAACTTCCTTCTCCAGAAAAAAAGCGCGGGAAAACGTCTGTAGATTAAAAGCACCGTTACGATGTAAAGAAGAAAAAAGTGTAACGCTCATTTCTTCTTGCCGCCATCGGCCTTTAGTTTTAAGGCCTATTTACTCCGTTCCCGGTTTCTCGTGCAGGCATCTACTTAAGTCACCCCAAATCATAGTCATCGCCGAGTTTCTAGCACTTGGTTCAGCGGTCTCAACGCTGGGGGAGGACATCGAGTAGAAAACATGCCGCGGAAGAGACCGAGAAGCCTCTTGCCGAGAGAAGCGTTTCGCTTCTTTTCGAAAACAACGAACACAGGAGAACCTTGATGAAGGTTTTGCTCGACCTCATTCACTCGATTCTGGGCTCTGTGCCTTCACCGCGAATCGACGGACTCGACTGCGACTGCGGAGGATCCGATTGCGGCGGATCGGACTGTTCGGACGCCAACTGCTCTGACTGCAATTCCAGCGAGCTCAACTGCAGCGAACTGAATTCTTCGGATGTCGGCGAAGCGAGCAGCTCGGCTGACGTTCTCACGGACAGCTCCGAGGGCTCTTCCGGCTCTTCGAGCGAACGTCGCACCCGCGACGCTGGTCTGATTGGCGGTGCCGCTGCCGGTGCTGCCGCTATCCATCAACGCCGCAAGAAGGGACAGCGCAATGCCAACGACGCAACCGATGACGATCTCGCCAACATCCCCCGCTGCCAGCGACGCGACTGCCGCCAGCGCGGCAATTGCGACTGCGGCGGCTCGGGGCGTATCAGCCTACGCAAGTAGGACCCCTTTTCGGAAGCTGGCGTTTATCGTCAGTTTGCTGATTGCCACTGTTTTTCGGCGCAGCGCCGGATTCATGGCTCGTCTCTACGAAAAACTCTTCGGTAAGGTCGATGTCGTTGGTGCCGAGCTGATTCCGCAGATGGGATCTTTTACTCTGGCAGTCAACCACTTCCACGGCTCCTGGACCCCATTTGTCGTCGCCGCCGTCCTGGCAGCGGTGCGCCGCGGCAGACCGGAAGTTGTCGATGACATCGCCATTGTCATAGGCCAGCGTGCCGACAACGGCAAGAAGCGCATTTTCATTGCCCGCTGGGTGCGTGCCACCGTGCGCTGGGTTCTGGAGAAGTGGAAATACAATATCGTCAATATCCCCCTGGGTAACTCGACGGTTTCGATCGACTCGCTTCGCACCTGGAAACGGATTGCAAAAGAGCGTCCAACGCTTGTCTTTCCGGAAGGATTGGCGAATGTCACGTTCGAGCGAGTGCGACCGAACGCCGGCGTTTTCGCGCGCTCTCTCAATGTTCCCTGCGTGCCCTGTGCCGTCTGGTGTCACCAGGGACAGTGGCATGTCGTCTTCGGAGAGTCTATTCTCTGGGCGGAAAATCCTGAGCTGAGCGACTTGCAGGTGGGACTGTCGATAGCTCGACTGCTGCCTGCGGATTTGACTCCCTCGTGGCAGGGCGTCCTCGAGCGTTGGCAGCAAGCTCACGGCTCGCAATAATGGGCCATGTGCACGATGCAGCCCGGAGCTCTCACGAGCCTCCTTGCTGGATCGCGCACTGTGCCCGTCAATAGATGCACTCAAATCCCGAGAGGAGTTGTCCATGGGAGATTTGGTGACGTTTCCGGTGGTGGCGAAGTTAGCCCCGACGGCCGCAAATCACGAAAGTGATGAGCAGGTTTTCGAGGTGGCGTGGTTCAACCGGAAGTTCTACCGACACGAGGCGGAAAAACTGAAGAAGCATGGCATCCATGCCATGTTCGCGCCGGAAAGTCAGTCATTCTATGTAATGCGTAAGGATGTCGCGCCTATGTGCAACCTCCTCGGCGCCCGTGTCAACGGTATCTTCGATGGTGGCGGTATGTACACCCGCAAAGTGGTCATAGATCAGCGCTACGGTGCTGATGTTCCTGTTGTATCAACCGAACTGCACTACTGCGGGCCCGACGGAGAAGCGCACTTTCTGGCTGGCAATGCCAATACGTATTTCGACGTGCGCGCTTTCGGGCGCAAACTCTCGGACTACGAAGTTCGCAAGCTGCGAGCTCATGGAATATCGGTGACGTTCAGTGTGGTCTCTGACAGCTACCACATCGCCAGACGCGACATGGAGGCTGTTCTCCACATTCTGCAGGCACGGCTTATCGGTGTAGTTGAATCGAAGGCGGCCTTGAAGGTGACCATCGATGTAGGCGGGCTGAAAAGCACGTCTCGAGAGAATTAGTAAGCCAACACCATAATTCTGCCGCAGGCGGCCGTTTCAAACAATTTCGAACGGTCGCCTGCAGCTCTTCACTTTTTTTCCTGAAATACTAAAAGATATAGTAAAATTGGTTTAAAAAAGCGATGGAA
>CAZBOX010000271.1:0-8247 GCA_964493595.1 uncultured Candidatus Obscuribacterales bacterium
ATCATCACCGCTACAGCGTACTGGTCAGATGCCGGGGTGATTGCGTCCCCGCGGCACTGTTCCGGCGACATATAGAGCGGCGTGCCTAGTGTCGCGCCGGTGCTGGTCAGTTTGGTGCTGGCTTCTATCAGCCGCGCGATGCCGAAATCTGTTAGATACGCGCTGCCCTGATTGTCAAACATGATATTGCCGGGCTTAATGTCTCGATGAATCACACCTTGCTCGTGCGCATAATTCAGGCCGAAGCATACAGGAATAAAGATATTCAGCACTTCGTCGATCGACAGAGTGCCGACTTTCCTGGCATATTGCGACAGATTCTGACCTTCTACAAGGTCCATTACAAAGAATGGCTGATGATTTTCTAGTACGCCAAAATCATGCGCTTTGACCAGATTAGGATGGTTAAGTTTGCTTGCCGCCTGCGCTTCTTTGTGGAAACGGCGCATGGCTACTTCCGTAAATGCCTGTCCATGCAAAGTTTTGAGCGCAAACATACGACGAAGGAAAATTTGCTCAACTTTGTAGACGGCGCCCATTCCGCCGTGTCCAATTACAGAAACGACCTTATACCTGTCGCTGATAACCTGCCCGACTTCAACCAGTTCGTTATTCGGGGACGCTGCACCAGATTCGGTGATGAGCGTTTTCGGCAAATCTACTTTAGGCAAACCATGCCTGGGAGTCGGTGATCCGGAACTTTCCATGACGTCAATTCTAGTGAGGCTATCTATGATTTGACCATTGTTTAGAGACTATAGCCTTTAATGAAGAATTTTGAGGACATGATCCCGCGGTAAAACCGGACAAGATTTTGCACAACCTGGTGGCATGAGCCTTTGCGGTAATCTGTCAGAGCCGAGAAAAAATATATACAAAGGATGCCAGAATCATATAAAATTGCAATCCATTGCGAATACTCTGACTATACAAAACTCCCGATAAGAACTTTTCTCCAGAAAAACTCAATGACACCACCGACAGTTAACTCGTGAGTGCCATCACTAATGGTGCACATTTTTACTCGGAATTCGCTACAATGAGGTTATGGAACTGAATCGCGCCAACGAAATTGCCACGACTCTCATGAGCATCCACGGTCTTTCCGACTGGATGTTCAGACTGAATAAAAGTAAGCGATGCCTAGGGGTATGCAAAGCCTCAGAAAGAACGATTGAATTATCGACGGCCTACGTTTTTCAAAACACCGAAGAGCATGTTCGCGACACGATATTGCATGAAATAGCACATGCTCTGGTAGGAATTCAGCACGGTCACGATAATGTCTGGAAAGAGATGTGTTTGCTTCTGGGCTGCCAGCCTAAAGCATGCGACAACACGGCTGTACTTCCGGAAGGAGCTTGGCAGGCTAGATGCCCCTCTTGCTTGACGGCATTCACTCGACACAGGCGTCCCGACTCGATTTCCGGTATGTATTGCCGAAAGTGCGGACCTGAGCGTGGAAGGTTGCTGTTCAAGAATCTACGCAAAGGCACCTTTAAACAGATAGACCCAGTGCGCAGTTCCAATCTGAAGCAGCCGCGCCAACTCACACTGCCGCTCGGTGCCGCGTTTTAACCAATCAGAAAGTTCGCCTTTCCATAAAGCACATCTGCGAATTAATACCGGCCTCGTGAACCGGAGCGCGCATATATGTACCGTCAGGCAACATGATGCGAGCCTTGACCGTATCGCAAAGGTAAGCGTTCAGCACTTCATCTCGTAAGTAGCGGGAGTGTTTCTTGTCGTCGATTGGAACCAGAACTTCCACGCGACGATCCAGGTTTCTCGGCATCAAATCCGCACTTCCGAAATAAATCTCTTCATCTCCGCCGTTGCGGAAATAGTAGATGCGGCTGTGCTCGAGGAAACGACCGACAATACTGACCACACGAATATTATCGCTGACTCCCTGAATGCCTGGTTTGAGGCAGCAAACACCACGAACAATCAAATCGATCTGGACGCCGGCTTGGGATGCTTCGTACAGGAGCTTGATGATTCTTTCATCGACAAGCGCATTAGTTTTAAATATCAGGTGCCCGGCTTTACCGTTGCGATGATTTTCTATCTCCCGCCTGATCATGCTTTCCATACGATCACGCAAGTTGATCGGCGCCACAAGTAATTTGCGATAGTCTTTCTTGCGCGAATATCCGGTCAAATAATTGAACAAATCGGCAACGTCGGCACCTAATTCTTCGTCTGCCGTCAACAGTCCGAAATCTGTGTATAAGTGCGCGGTCACAGGGTTGTAATTGCCGGTTCCGAAGTGCACATAGCGCTTGATGCGGTCGCCTTCTTTTCGAACAACAAGGGCCACTTTGGCGTGCACTTTCAAGCCGAGCAGTCCATAGACAACGTGAACGCCCTGACGTTCCATCGCCTTTGCCCACTCGATATTGCTCTTTTCGTCGAAACGAGCCTTTAATTCCACCAGTACCGCTACTTGCTTGCCGCGCTCAGGCGCGCGGATAAGAGCATCAACGATCGGCGAATTATTGCCGACTCGATAAAGTGTCATCTTCATTGCCTGCACGTTCGGATCGCGCACAGACTGAGTCAAGAAATTGACGACCGGTTGAAAGGAATCATATGGATGATGCACCATAACATCGCGTCGTTTCAATACACTGAAGAGATCCTCGTCCTGAGAATCCGGATTGAGGGCTTGCGGAATCGCAGGCAGAAAGGATTGATACTTCAAGTCCGGACGATCCAGAACACAGATGTATTTCAGCATGCTCAGGGGAAGTCGCCCTTCCACCCAATAAATATCAACCGGCTCGATTTCCAGATTATCGACGAGGATTTCCAGAATACGATTGGGAATGCCTGGGTTAACTTCCAGTCGGACGACGTCTCCGAATCTTCTCTGGCGGATGCCTTCTTCTGTTGTTTCCAGAAGATCGCCGGCTTCCCACTCCTGAATTTCCATTTCCGCGTCCCTTGTGACGTGAAAAGGATGCGACTCGACAACTTCCATGCCCGGAAACAAGAAATCGAGATGGGCGCTTATCAATTCATCCAGCCAGATAAAAGTCTGAGTTTTATTGGTCTGGAAATTTCTGCGTGACAGAGGCGAAGAAGGATCGTCGACGCGAATTAGTTGCGGCAAACTGTCCGGCACTTTAACCCGGGCAAAACGCTCTTCTCCCAGATTGTCTTTGATAAGAACCGCAAGATTGAGGCTGAGATTGGAGATATGCGGGAAAGGGTGACCGGGGTCATAGCCCAGGGGAGTCAAAATCGGAAAGATATTCTGGTGGAAGTACTCGCGAATTTTCGACTTTTGATTCTCGTTGAGTTCGCTGTACTGAAGAATGCTTACCCCGGCGTCGAGCAAAGCAGGCGTCAGCTCATTTTTGTAATACCGGTGGGCTCGCTGCAACAAAGCTGCTACTTCGAACCTGATGGTCTTAAGCTGGTCGCTGGGCGTAAGCCCGTCTATACCGACTGCAGCGTTGCCGGCCTCGACCTGCCTTTTCAGCCCGGCAACCCGAACCATGAAAAACTCGTCCAGATTAGAGCCGACAATAGACAGAAACTTGACCCGTTCCATAAGTGGGTTGCTTGGGTCTTTGGCCTCCTCCAGCACGCGGGCTTGAAAAGAAAGCAGGCTTAGCTCCCGATTGACGTACAGCTTGGGATCGTCAAGCGAAGGCAGGGGGTTGGTATAGTCAATTTCGGGAAAAGACCCCGTCGACAGAGAAGTGGACGGCGTCGACTCGACATCGTTCTTATTTTGCAAGTTGTCTGTAGTCATTCCTAAATTGTACGGGATCGGTGGCTGGTCCCGGATTATTTAGTCTTGACTATTCTTAGCAAAATCCCCATCTTCGAACCACCAAACGCCCACCGCTTTACAATAGAAGTAGCCTGAGGCTCCTTTCCCCGTATGGTTTTAGAGTTTGTACCAGAGGAAAGGTCGAAAACTAAACCGAGAATAAAGAATTAGAAGGTCCTCTAATCACCCGGCCCCAGACTCTGGAGCCGGGTTTCCTCTCTTTGCTATTGTGCGACCAGTTCATAGTGAAAACCGCCAGCGGTCGCGCGCACCAGGGCGCGGGCACGACTCCGGGTGGTTTCTATTAAACGAGCATTAGGCAGATCAGTCGATTCAACCTTGGCAATCGCCGCGTCCAGATTCCGCCCGCCTTCCATGTGCCTGGCTATGAGACGAGGGCGGATTGTTTCGATTGAAGCGTCTAGAAACAGGCAATCGTCCAGCAAATCGGCAATTGGACGCCACTTATCATCATCGAGCAGCAAATAATTGCCTTCTGTGACAATCACTCGCACATCAGTATCAATCGTGATTGCATCTGCAATAGAGCCATCTATGGAGCGGTCGAAGGCCGGCGCGTACAGGACTCGAGGCGGTACCCGGCGAATCTCTTGCAGCAAATGAATGAAGCCTTCGGCATCGAAAGTGTCCGGAATGCCTTTCAGGTCACGTAATCCCAGACTGTCCAGAACATCATTGGGCAAATGATAACCATCCATAGGAACAATCTGAGCTCGCGCCGGAGATGGCAAGACAGTATTGAGGGCGTCCACCAATCCCCCAGAAAGGGTAGACTTGCCGGCTCCGGGAAATCCCACAATCCCGATAATGAATCGATTATCAGCAGGCAGACGGGATAAGCCCGCAAGCACACGCGCAGTCAGCTGTTCCAAATCATTTCTCCTATGTCCTATTGCGGACTAAAGTTTGAAAAGTGGTATACACAGATTATGGCGGTTTCCCTCAGCTCGTTTGATTGTAAAAGACAACTCAATCAGTTGCCTTTAGTGCTTGGGGGATTGGTATTTCGGTCATATTGAGGTAACTCAACGGTGGATGCCCCAGCAGAAAATACTGGGCAAGAAGTTCTTGGTTCCATAGGCTTGCTGATTGACAGACTCAATCAGCAAGTGCTTGGCACCGTATGGCTGGCTGATAATTCCAAGGCGATAACATGCGCGCATATTACGGTTCCATACACCAATTTCCCTGAGGCGCTGCAGGTGAACTTCCCTGCTACTGGAATCACATGTGGTGTCAAAGAAATAGACTTCCACCCTGATTTTGACCGCTGGATGGCAAAAAGATTTGCCGGACAATCGCAGTTATTTCCAGCCTTCGAGTTGATAGCTCAAGCCCAGAATGTCGCCTCGCTGAAACTGGTCAATTCTCTCAAGCAACTTGATAGAGATTCACTGCCTCGCTTAAACGCAGCGCTGGTGCTGCCGCCGCCACAGGGGGAAACAGTAGTCTCGGGTCAAGCCGGACGGCTGGAACTGACATCGGTATTGCAGACGCTCGTCAATGCAAGAAATTTTGGCACACTTGTTTTGCTGGATGACAGAAACCGCATAATCGCCCGTCTCTTCCTCGAAGATGGCAAGCTGACGCACGCGCAGTTTCGCAATTCAAGAAATGAAGAAGCAATCTATCGTCTGATCACATCCAGCGAATTCGATAAATTTCCTTTCTATTTCACGCCTCAAACTCAGACCGAGGCACAGTGGTGCAATTTTCCACCCATCGAAAAGAATACGACTTTCCTTTTGATGGAAGCCTACCGGCGCATGGAAGAACTCAATCAAATGATTGAGCAAGCCGGCGGCTTGAGCATGGTGGCAGTGCGTAGAGCAGAGAACATAAACTTTGATCTGCTGCCTGAAGATTGGCGTCCGCTGTCAGCTTACATATGGAATTGCGTCAATCCGGAAATGTCTCTTGGATGTCTGACCAGGTCTCTTAGCATTGACGCTTACAGCGCCATAGGCGCACTACAGGTGCTTTGCGGCAGCGGGCAGATTGCACTGGAAACACGGCAGCCGGCTACGGCTGGAGCCAGTCTGCCTCTGGAGATGGCAACTGATTCTCACCTCTCGGCCGGGGATGATGTTTATGCTCTGGGCATCGATCCGCGCACGAATTTACCTGTGATTATGCGCGGTTTTATAGTTGAGGAATTCTGGCAAGGGCTCGATCAACACCAGGTTTCATCCATATCTTTGCCGTTAGAACTGGCCGGGGCTCCTCTCGTTAAAGACGGAGCCGTGGTGGGAATTCATTGCGGGCCGCTCGTGCAAGAAATCGGTCACTATGGAGAAGGATTCGAACCTCAGCTTATGGTGACTGTGCAAGTTGCACAAACATGCTTAGGTCTGCAAACCCCACAAAACATTGCCCATTCCGGCGCATATCCGCCTGTCAAAGAAACGGCCGTGACCACCGCCAATGTGTCTCCAAGCCCAGCTGAGCAGACGATGGAAACGGACCGATACGGCGGCGCTTCCTCCGGCAGTCATTCGGCAGTACACGCCCGCATGGAGACACGTGAATTGAACGCTCCCATGCAAGCATTCACTTCCATTTTCGGTTCAATCAAGGGGGCTGTCGACGGTTTCAAAAAAGCGCCCCCGCCACCGCCGGGTCAATTTTTGCAAGCTCAACTCTTGAGGCAAGCGATTTCCTCTAATAAATTCAGCAAAGTCCCAGACAACGCTGAATTCCAGAGCGGAGACATGGTCAGATTCGAAGTTAAAGCCTTCGAAGATTGCTTCTTCTATGTGCTGGTCAAGTCAGCATCAACAACTCAGGCTCCCCGCCTGATCTATCCGGCCAGTCGAGAAGAAGACTTGAAGATAAGCAAGGGTGGGATGGTGACGGTGCCGGAAAGAAATATTGCCCGCGGCGGACAAGGAAAGCAATCTTTAGCCGGATTGATGATCCCTAATATTCAAGGACACGAAGAAGTCTTTATGCTGGCTTCGCGTAATTCACTGATCGAAGTGTTCAATGTTGCCAACGTAGAGCAGACCGTGATCGATAACCTGATAGGAATTTGCGCAGACGTCAATCACGGCGCTGCAATTACGCGCCCTGCCGGAGCCGTTTTCCACGGTGTAATCAGTGAAACGCAAGTTTTCGATCCAATGGAAAAAATCAACGTCCTGGTCTTGAGACTTTCGCATCAAAGACCATAGGTCAAAATCGCATTTCTCATAGCGCCTTCTGCCATTCGCTGTGCTTTCTTACTAAGCGGCCTTGAAGATTGTTTGGCAGCCGCTGACTTTCCAGCTTTAGCAGAGGTTTTTGCACGCTTTTTCCGGCGCCGTCTTCGTCCAGTTCCTTCACGCCAGTTCTCTCTTCCTTTGAGAGTCTCTCGAACAATTTCCTTCAGTTCATTAAGGTCCATGGAAGCAGTTAGTTTTTCCCAAAGGACTTTCCTGCGGCTTGTCCACAAGCCTGCCGAGAGCTTTCTCTGCTGAAGGATACTCATCGCTTCTTCTTTCCAGAGCAACTGGCAGATAGCAAAAGGATCGACCTGCGGATTCAGGCGTGGCGTCCATATTTCATCAACATAGGGCACACCATTTCTTATCCCCGCGACCATAAGCCCCCACCAGGGAGGCAGAAGTTTCATCGCTTCTTCGACATGATGCTCATCGGCAACCAGGGTGAGCTTGTCAAACACTTGGTTATAGGCAGCTTGTTGAGATTGAAGGCGATCGAGATTATCTTCGGCGCTTTTGATTTCATAACCGTGCAAAAAACCGTTGACGACGGCCACATCGATGCGAAACTTACCTTCGAAGATGCCCAGCTCATCAATAACTCTGGTCGTCGGATCTAGAGTGCAGATCCGCTTCATCTCGACTTCATGCAAAATTTTTCTGATATCTGCGTCGTGCATGTTGGTTCTCTCGATGCCACCAGATAAGGTGTATTTTAGCAAAGAAAAAAAAAGTCGAAGAAAGAATTATTGCTCGTCAAAACTCAGCTCGATCCGCTTCTTTGCAACACCCGGCTGTTATACAACAGACAAAAGACGCATATAGATCCTGCGAAAAGCTCTCAATCATGACCTCATAGACGCCCGAATAATTCATGGACAGAAGATGTCATCAGCCAAATGACAAGCGCTTCTTTTTGATACTATACCGACTTTGCGGGATGCGGGAGGCCGGTTTTCCATGATGCAGTTTCGGTTCAAACAGTTGGCTAAGTTTGCTGGATCTTTTTTGCTGGCCGGCTCGTTTTTCTATATAGCACCACTGGCGGTGCAAGCTGAAGATCCACTGGTTAAACCTCTGGCTCCGATTGCCGACAACCGGGAGCCTGTAATTCTGCATCCGGAGCAAGCGGCGCAGGCCAGCGAAAAACTTGCGGCGCTGGAGAAGAAGTTCAAAAAGAAGCCGAACATACTTGTATTTTTGATGGATGACGTCGGCTGGGGCGATCCTGGTTGT
>CAZBOX010000272.1:0-8241 GCA_964493595.1 uncultured Candidatus Obscuribacterales bacterium
GCCCGTTCTTCGTAGTCGGACTGTCCAGGATGAGTTCGATGTTCTTCATCATGGCGATAGTTTCATAGTTCATCAAAAATTCAGCAACTTTGTAGCCACCGAAAGTGACGCCGGCAAGAAAAACAACTCCAAATGCAACGAGCGGACCTTTGGACATTTTCTTGCCCGAAACTTCCTTAGCTTGATTCTCAAGAAAGTTAGTTTTGATGCGGGTTTCACTTGTCTGACTGGACATTTTCGCTCCTTAAAGATACCTGTTTTCTCGACACAAATTTTGAATGTTTGCCGCTTACTTCTTCTCGTCTTTCTCGTCTTCGTCGCTTGGCTCTTCCTCATCACTGGAAGGCTCCGGCTGAGGTGCATGCCCCCTTTGCGGACGCACATAAGGATGGCGGTAACGAGCCGCAGCCGCTGCCGCAGCAGCCGCGAAGCTCGAGCGATCGATAAATTCCAAGCGCAGCTGACCATCGGGATCCTGATAATAATGCTGCAAAATTTGCTCATATCGCCAGCCCTGTTTTGCCAGAGCATTGGCACCGTGCTGACTCAATCCACGCGCGCCGTTGCCTGGTCCACGGCATGTAAAAAGCCAGTTGCTGCCTTCTTCTCGAACATCGAGAATACCAGGCGTGGACAAGCCTAACATTCTGGCAAATGACTTTCCGTCAACTTCACGTGAACGCTTCGAGCCCATTATCTGCATCGAATGTGCGTCGCCGTTGATTGTCCACTGTTTAACGGTGATTCCGACGATATTTGTCACGCCGGTTATCTTCTCAACTGTAGACTTCGGCACCAATTTCGTGCGAATGTTCAAATTCTCGTAGTAATCACCTACGGTGGCACGATAAAAGCCGGGCTTGATTCGTCCGGCGTCTCGCAGAATAATTCCCTGCGTTTGGAATACCGCAATGCGAGTTGAGTTTGCCTCTGCCGCCAGACCTTTATACGCCTGGTCGCGCACATCCGGCACCAGGTCGAATCCTTCACTGTTCAACCACTTCGAGCCTTTACCAAGGTGGGCGACCGCATAACTGCGTGCAGCCACAGCCTGCGCTTTGAGCGCTTCAAGCTGCCAGCTGGCCGGCATTTCGGAAGGGACAACACCTTGCAAATAATCTTCCAGGTCAAGCAAATTAATAGTGGTAACGCCGCGTGTCAAAATCAGTTCCAAACTACCGCGCCACCAGCGGTTGTTTGCCCAGACCGCATAAGTTCCGGTCATATCTCTGGCCGCAATTTGCGTGCGTCTGTCCAGCGGCAACGAAGTCGAGCGACCGGTCGCCAGCTCTGTGATTTTTCCAGGAGTAATCTGGTAAATCACCTGAGGCTTAAGCGGCATGAGCGGGCGATTGTCAACAAAAACAAATCCAGGCGACCATACCGCTATCCGTGCCACGGGTGCACGCGTGCCGATGCCTATCCGCACGGGGTGAACCATGGGCGGATAAGGACCGAAAGTCGGCCAAACCATAGGTTGCTTAGCGTCCACCTCCGGCTTCTTGGTCGCCGAAAGCGCCACAGAATCCGGCCATAAAATTGCCAGCAAAGCCAAAAGAATGGCGAAAATGCGCTCGAAGCGATGTTTGTGCTGACCCGACATTGCCTAAAGAATCCCGACACGTTCCGATTCAGCAGTCACCGCTTCATCTTTGGCTACAACCGGCGCCATTATGGTCACTTTATAACCATCTTCGGATATCCCAGGATATCTAAAGAATCTAGCCTCTCGGTGCAATCCAAAATTGGGGCAAATCAAGCAGTACTGCTATCAAAGTCGATGATACTATGAACCACTTGTTGAGTGAGAAAACGGCTGAAGGTCTAGATGAAAAAGATACTTATCGTCGATGATGAAGTAGATATCGCCAATTCGATTCAGTACGTGCTGAACCAGGAAGGTTTTGGCACCCTGCTCGCCCATGATGGGATTAAGGCGATTCAAGTAGCTGAATCCGAAAAGCCTGATCTCATCATCCTGGACTTGATGATGCCTGGTCTGGACGGTTACGAAGTTTGCCGCCGGGTGCGCAGCCAAGACCGAAAAACGCCGATCTTAATGCTGACAGCGCGAACATCGGAGATTGACACGGTAGTCGGGCTGGAGCTGGGCGCCAATGATTACATAGCAAAGCCTGTCAGGCTGCGCGAATTGGTCGCCCGTGTCAAAGCACATTTGCGCGAAGCTCCAGGCGCCGCGCCCGCTCCCAAGGGTTTGCGCCTCGGTGCACTATTTATAGACATGGACAGCCGCACGGTTTCGGTCAACAATCAACAGATCGATTTGACTTTCAAAGAGTTCGAATTGCTTGCAGCGATGGCAAAGCACCCCAATCGTGTGTTCACCCGCGACCAATTGTTCGCCCAGGTCTGGGGCTCTGATTTCCTCGGAGAGAGCCGTACGGTGGATGTTCACATTAGGTATCTCAGGGAAAAACTCGAGGAAAATCCGAGCCAGCCCAAGCATATTCTGACTGTGCGCGGCGTAGGCTATCGCCTGGTTTGGGACTAAACGCCAAAATCGGGCAAAAAGCAGCGAATTATCATGACCAATTCATTCATGAAGAGCCTGTATGACGGCTATTCAGCCAGGGAAAAGGGCAACTCGAAAGAGGCATTCCAGTGCTTTCAAAACGCTCTTGAAGCAGAAAAAAGCTCTCCAATTGCGGCTTTTGAAGTTGCGCAGTTTTACGAACAAGGCGAAATTGTCGAGAAGGATCTCGAAAAAGCTTACAAACTCTACCTTCAGGCTGCTGAGGGCTGCGTAGAAATGGCGCAAGTGCGGCTTGCAGAATGGTACGAAAAGGGCATCCACGTTGAGAAGAATGCCAAAAGTGCCAAGTTTTGGAGGGAGCGGGGTGAGGAGCAGCGGAAGGCTAGCGATAAACCTCCAGTGACTCTGGCTGACTCCATAAGGCAGAAAATTTTGGAAAGCCAAAAACCCCAGAAAGATTAAATTCGGTCTGCCTTTTTTTGGGCAATTTCACTAGAAGCGAACATTAAACAAAGGTTGCAAAGAGGGGAATATTCCCACCCTCATCGCCGCAAATTGAGGCTGGGACTCTTACTTGCGTACTTTTCCCAGTGACTTGGCAGCGCTCCATTTATAAACTCATGTCATCGGTGAGCGACTCACACCCCCGAGTGCCCCGTGTGCATAGCGCACTTCTTCTCCATCCAACTCTGGCAAAAGCGGAACGGCATCCTGATGAAACTATCTGCACTCCTTCTCAGCGTTAACATCGCAGCCTCCTTACCCATTGCATTCTGCCAAATGGCGCCTGCCGCCGAAGAAGGCGTCGCCGACACAGGCGATTGGCTGAAGAGCAATCTTGCTTCTATAAAGAAGGGCAAGGCTGATGTTCCGACCTCGCGACTGAAAGTCACGATTCCCGAGAAGATAAGCAGTGGCGACAAATCGTTCGACGCCTATGTGGCGCGCCTGAAGCCGATGCACAAGGCTTCAAAACTGCCGTCAGAGCGTGACCTGAACATGCAGCTGGTCGCCCAAACCCCTCGCATGGGCTTTGATCCCTCGCAGCTTTCCGGCAATATTTCCCAATCCCAGTATGCCGAATATCCCACCCCCAGAGCCGCCTACCGTCAGCCGCAATCACTGGCGAATATGGTTCCGGCTGGTCTGAGCGGGTCCGGCAACCTGCGCGACAGTGCTGTCGCGATGGCGCGTCAAGCAATCTCGGGCGCCCATCACATGGGAGCAGCCCCCTCAGCGAAAAACCTCAAGAATGCTAAGCGCGCATCCAAGCAATCGCTACAGCAAAGAATGGACGATTGGCTCGGCGAGCCGCAAGGCGACGAGAAATTGATTTCTCAAGCCGGCGCTTCGCTCGTACAAGCGCCTGTAATGCCGCAAAACTTCGCGCCTTTTACTGCCAAAGAAGCTGATATCGACCGCCAACTCAATGCACCGATCGGCAATCTCGACAGACCCCAACAACAGGGAACCGCAGGGCCTGCGCCATTCCCTCTGAATCTAGTACCAGAAGCTCAATTGAAAAACTTCATCCGTGGCGGACGCGGAGATGCCACCCCCGCTATGGGCAACATGAACGGAATGAATCCAGGAATGTCTCCCGGAATGGGCAGCATGGGATTAGGTCGCGGCAACATGCGTCCGGCCGCACCCAAAGCATACTTCGGCTCCTGGCACGGCGGCGGCAATCATCTGCCTCGAGCAGGCTTTACATCGAATATCCATAGCGCCGGTTTTGCAAAACCGCACAATGTCGTACACATGCGCCCGAAAAACCGCTACAGCAAAGGTCCCAAAGTCGTCGCCGTCCGCCAGGGAGCTGTATCCGCGCCGCGCATTTCGGCAGCCGTACCTCCGCCCACCGCGACTTACGGCTCATATCACAGCACCTACCGCGCCGGAACCTATTAATTTAGCCGGAACCTATTAATTTAGCCGGAGCCTTTGGCCGGAGCCTTTGGCCGGAGCCTTTGGCCGGAGCCTTTGGCCGGAGCGCCGGCTTCCAGCCGGCTTTTTTCAAAATCCTTCCAGCCGCCTTTTTTCAAAATCCTTCCAGCCGGCTTTTTTCAATCCTTAAAGCCGGCATTTTTCAAACATTAGAAAGCTATAGACGGCTAGCCTGTCCAAATTTCCCACGCGGCGGATAGATACCTTCACTAAAGGATGCAGGGTCGAACCGGTCTTTCGATTGGCGCCTTTCGTCCAGGCTGAAAAGTAGATATCCTTCAAGTAAGGAGTGGAGGGTTAATCCTCCTGAGGTTTTAGATGGGAAAAGAGCCCGTCAATTTGGAAAAACAGCGAGCCGCTATGGAAGCCGAAGGCGACAAAGGCTGGGCGGCTTTCCAAAAAGGCGACTACAAAAAAGCAGTCGAGTTTTACGACAAAGCGGTGGACCTCGCCAAACAGGTGAGCGACCACGGCGCCTTAGCTGTTTTCTCCAGCTATCAAGGAATTTCGCTCGGCGGTCTAGGCGAAAGGGAAAAAGCTGTTGCGGCGTTCAAAGCAGCGATCGAAACCGCGCATCAATACGGACTTTCGAAAGTCGAAGCGCACGCTTCACTTCTTCTGGCAGAGCAGTATCGCGACGACGGACACGCAGACGACGCCATCGCCTGCTTTTTGCGCGCGCTCGACGCTGCCTACTCATGCGAAGATCGCAACGGCATGGAAATCGCCTTTGGCAATCTCGGCCGTCTTTACCTGGAAAAAGGCTGGGCAGAACAATCGATAGAATGGTTCAGACACGCACTGGAAGTTAGAGAAGACACACCGAACAAAGCCGCATGGTTGGGCAGTCTCGGGCTTGCTTACACGGAGCTCGGTCTCTACGATGACGCCAATGACTATTTCACACGCGCGTTCAACGAAGCTGGTTTGAACGACGACAGAAGAACTCAAGCAATCTGCCGAGGCAGTCAAGGCAACGCGCTCTTTGAAGCGAAACGCTACGAAGAGGCTGCTACCTGCTATGAAGAAGCGCTAACGCTGTCAGAAAAAGCAGAAGATCAGCGACGGGTCGGCATCTGGCTCGGCAATATCGGCAACGCCTGGCTGAAGCGCGGTGACCTCAACAAAGCGGTTGAACACTGCCAGCGCGCCGTCGATCTGGCAAAGGCTCAAGAAGACCTGCAGTCGCAAGCCGCTCACATGGACAGCCTCGGTGACTGCTACTTTGCACAGGGCAATTTGAATCTCGCGCTGGAGCGCTATCAAGAAGCACTCAGCCTGAGCCGCGAAATCGAAGACCGCCAGGGTCAGCGCATCTACCTTTCCAATTTGGGCAAGACCTATCAGCAAATGGGTCAGTTACAGCCTGCCTTTGATTTCTTCAGCTCGGCAATCGAACTTTTCGACGAACAGCGCTCGGCAATTAAAGCCGATGATTTGAAGACCAGCTTCCAAAATCGCGGTCAGGACATGTATCGCGACATGGTAAAAGTCTGCCTGTCGATGGGAAAACGCGTCGAAGCGCTCGAGTACGTCGGACGCGCAAAATCGCGCGCACTGCTTGATTTACTGAGCAATTCTCCAATCGACGTCTCTCAACTCGACAACAGCGGAGACGAATCTCTGCAAAAACTCATCCACCACGAATCGGAACTGCGTAATCAAATTGCTCACTTCGAACGCTTGTTCTGGCAGGGTTCGAGTGGCGGCGGCGGAGAGAGCGGAACCCGGGGTGCAGCTATCCCTGCTGAAGATTCTCAGCGCATCTACGCCGAGTGGCGGGATGTCGTGAATCAGCTGCGCAGGCGGCATCCGAACTATGCAAGTCTGGTTTGCGCCTCCACTTTGACCTTTGCAGAAATCAGCGAACTGTGGAACGAGAAGCGCACTGTGGACGGTACCAGCCCAAGCGACAATGTCCAGGGCGACTTCTTGCTCAATCGCAATACCGCTATCGTTGAGTTCTACTGGACCGATCAATATCTATTGTCTGCGAGCCTCTGGCACGGCGCATCGCAACCGGCGTTGAATTTAATCACAGACGCAGACAAATTGACGGCTCTGGAAGAGGACCTGGCCAATTTCCTAGAAATGTCGGCGACTGAAGGCTGGGAAGTTCCGGTCAGCTTGTGCAAACGCCTTTACGCGGGACTGTTCGGCGCAGTTCTTTCTGAATTACCCGAACATATCAATCATCTACTACTTGTTCCGCACGGCAGCCTTTTCCACTTGCCTTTCAGTGCATTACACGACGGCAGCGGCTATGTTTGCCAGAAGTTCGCTACTAGTTATCTGCCCACTACAAGCTTGATACCAGTTCTTGCCAAAGAGAAGGCAGAGGCTCAAGCCTCCGAGAAACAAACCCCAGCAGACGATACGTCCGCCCCTTATTTGGTCTCAGCTATTAGCGACTATTCGATAACCCGCAAAGAAGGCGTCATTTTTAGTTCACGCTTGCGTTCGGCGGCAGGGCTCGACGACCTCACTTATACTCTTGAGGAAGCGCAAACCATCTTCGATCTGGGCAAGTCTACATCGATACGCTCGAAGATGCTTACCAATCAGGAAGTAAAAGAATCGCTGCCTGAGCTCTTTTCCAAGTATCCGGTAGTACATTTTGCTGGACACGCAGTGTTCAACCCGGACGAACCGCTGGCATCAGGCCTTGTTCTTGCCGATGGCAGTATCCTCACGGCCGCCGCGATTCTGCAGGGTAATTTGCTCAGGACGCACTGCGGAAAACTGCTCGTGCTGTCAGCCTGCCAAACCGGCGTCAACAAGGTCACGGCGGGGGGCGAAATCCTCGGTCTGGCGCGAGCTCTAATGTACGCGGGCATGCCCAATCTGGTGCTCAGCTTGTGGGAAGTTGCAGACCGCTCGACAGCCACTCTGATGAAGGATTTCCACTCCGCATGGCAAGGCGGAAAAATCCCTATATACGAGGCGCTGCGGCAAGCGCAGATTCAGGCGCTGGAGAATGGACACCCGATTCACGCCTGGGCGCCGTTCGTCCACATGGGAATCGACCAAAAACTATATCCACGACGTATACAGCTTTAGCCCATGCCTGTTTCGAGCAGAAGCTGCTTGGATAGCAGACATATCGGGAACAGTTTGCGCCAAATTGGTATCATTATGCCTGTTGGGATTTCGACTGGGGAAGTGACCGATGTCTCTTAAAGTTCTTGCGAAAGTTTTCGCAGTTTGTTCTGTTGCGCTTTTAGCATCATATTCGGTGCAGGCTCAGACACAAGCAAATCAGCAATCGATGGGTGCAGACAAAGCAGAAGCGGTAGCAAAAACAAAATCGACTTCGCCAACGACAGAGCAGCAGATTGCTCAGCAAATAAATAAGCGAAGACTGGCTCAGGCACAAGCAGGTAGCAATGGTGCCGCAAACGATCCGATGGCAATCTACCGACAAGCGGGCGTATCACAAGAGCAAGAAATGCGCATTCGACAGCTGGCAAAGGAATTCGAAGATCAAGCAAGAGTCAAAGCTAAGCGAATGATGGGATTGATCCAGGAGATGCATCAGCTGTCTTTAGACACAGATCCAGACGAAAAAGCAGTCCTGGCAAAACAAGATGAGATCAATTCAGTAACCGCGGAGATGGCGACTGACCGGATCAAGTTGCTCCTCACTATCCGCAAACAACTGACCGCAGAACAAAAAGCGAAGCTGGTCGGCATGATGAAAGGTGGCGGCGAAGCTTCTCAATCCGCCCAGTAAAAGCCAAAATCAGCTAAATAAATCCTGGTGTTTAGAAAAACATCGAGGTAATCTGCGCGTATCTGTC
>CAZBOX010000273.1:0-8189 GCA_964493595.1 uncultured Candidatus Obscuribacterales bacterium
GCTCGCGCTCAATCTCCATGCGTCCAGCTTTCAATTTTTGAAAGTCGAGCAAATCGTTAACTAGCTGCATTAACTTATCCAGGTTTGCAACAGCGCGGCTGATGTCGGCATTCACTTCGTCGTCAATCTTTCCTTTGGCTCCTGCACGTATGAGTGAGAGTGAGTTGTGCATTGCCATCATAGGGCTGCGCAAATCATGGCTTATCATGTTGGCGAAGTCTTCTTTCATTTGTTCAATGCGCTTTTGCTCAGTAACATCGTGAATTACACAGAATAGCTTTTTGTGGGGCTGTGACCACAAGCAAGACCATCGCGTGTCAATCACCAGACCGCTAGCCGTGAGCAATTGCAATTCGAATGTTTCAGGTTTTTGGCTAGCGACCACCTTCCTTAGATGTTCATCCGCCAGCAAGCTTTGTTCGGGCACCGTAAGCGAGTTCAGAGCGGCGCTTGTGAGAGCTTCTTGCGAGACACCGAGCAGTTTGAAACAAGATTTGTTTATCGACAGAATGTGGCCAGATTCGTTGGCGGAGATGATTATGTCGGCAGCATTTTCGACAAGTTCATTATTTTGCGCAATGGCTCTTTCCAGGTCTTCTGCCGCAGCATGCAGCAACGTGTCGAGCTTGGTAAATTCTGCCGCATCTCTCATAACAGGCAGAAGTGGTTTTCTTTGTGACAAGAGTTTGCCGTTCTTTCTTATTTGTGCCAGAGGATTGCTGATCATTTTGGCAAAGTACAAACCCAAAAGGACAGCAATACCGATATTGATCAGCGCAAATAGTCCTACTGTGCTGACCAGGGCAGCAATTGATCGTTCGATGGCAGCACTATCGGCGGAAACTTTTGCTTCTTCAATTGAGACTATTTGATCAATGACTTTTGTCCACCTCGGCGCTTTAGCAACCAAAGCGTTTTGATATTTCTTTGTTTGCAACTTCCAATCAGGTCGGCTCATAATCTGTTTGATGCCTGCCACGCTCTCGTTCATCTCTGCGATCGCTAATTTGAGAGCTTTCACGGCTTGCTCATGGAGAGGATCTCTTTCGATCAAATTGAAGAAAATTGCTGTGTCGCCTGTCAAACTAAGCCACTGATTTTGTTGAATTTGCGGGTTGATTGGATTGCCTCCTTCAAAGAGGCTGTAGTCAAAAATCACTTGATTGATAATATCGCTGGAAAGACTGTGTGCACGCCGGATAATGTCTTGCGAGACAGTCTCGCTTTGCATGACCGCCTGGATTTGGTGAAGGCGAAAACCTAGCAGAATAACGAACGCTAACTGGCAGAGGACTGGAAATGTCACGACGATAAAACTGCGCTGCTTTAGATTGAAAACCGGAATTACCTTCATTGGCTGGCGTTCTCCGTATCCTTAAAGAGAGGAATAGAGAACCAGAAGGTGGTGCCTTTCTCCAATTCACTTGTCGCTCCGACCTGTCCGCCATGAGCTTCAACGATATTTTTTACGATTGCCAGGCCCAGTCCTGTCCCTTTGATGTTCAGTTCCGGTCTCGTTTTTGTTTGCTGGAACTTATTGAAGATCATTTGAAGATCCCCGGGAGCTATTCCTGGACCCTCATCCGAGATCTTTATGGTGGCTGATTCGCCTATGGTTTCAACGGACATTCTTATGGTTGAATTTGCCGGTGAATATTTGATTGCATTAGACAGCAAGTTTATAACTACTTGAACAAGCCGGCGTTCATCACCAAGAAGGATGGCGTCTGTTTGTGGACTCTGTACACTGACTTTTGCAGCATTGGCTAAACCCGCCAGAGTTTCCTTTGCACTATCGCAAATTTCTGAGGCCGCCACGGCAAAGAGGTCGAGGGCGAATTTGTTTGCTTCCAGTTTTTCCAGCTCGAGAAAGTCATTAACCAGAGTCAAAAGTCGCTGGGAATTGCTCTCGGTGCGGGCTAATTCTTTTATTACGCCTTCAGGCAATTGTCCACGTTTGCCCGCGTTCAGTCCCTGCAACACCATTGAAATCGCTGTCAAAGGGCTGCGAATGTCATGACTTGCCATCGCTATAAAGCGCTTCTTGAGCTTATCTACATTGCGCAATTCTGTGACGTCATTGACCACGCAATAGTAATTTTGCTTCTCTTTCGACCAGGTCACATTCCACAATGCATGTCTTATGCCGCCATCGCTGGCACGCACGATATTTTCGAATTTGCCTTCTGCGTCTTCTCGAATACGGTCTAGCGAGAGCCGTGTTATTTCAGCCGTTTCGCTTGTGATTAGCGACATTATGGACTTGTGCATAAGCTCATCTGGGGTGTGCCCCCATAGTTTTGTGCTGGATGCGCCGACGGTTGAAAATCGCATTTTGTCATCAAGTGAACAGATCACGTCTGCTGCATTGTCTAAAACTGCGGATTCCGTCCAGCGTATCTGCGCGAGTGTGGTGCCGGCGTCAGTGATTACTCTATCCACTTCCGCCAGTTCATCCGTGCCGCCTATCTTGCCTTGAAGAGTTTGTCCAGAAGCAAGCAACTCGCCCTTCTCAGTAACGGCTTGGACCCGCCGCTCCATGCTGCCGATCAGAAGCTTGATGAGCAGGAAAGCGACAGCGACATTGAGGAAAAATCCAAAACAAATAATTGCAATGAATTTCAGCTGAAGTCTTCTGAAGTCATCAGGTTCGTGTTTGAGCATGCTGGTTTCGATTCTGATAATCTCTTTTGCCAGCCGGTCGTGCTCCATCGCTATGTGAATGATGACTTCATTCTGCATGCGATTGGTAGCTTTGTCGATGTGCGAGGGGCCTCTGCGTACAGGCGTCTGGTAACCGAGAGCGATTGCCGATTTACGCAGTTCTTCCGCATCTTCTATCAGAGGACGTAATTCAGTATTTTCAGCTAAATTCAGCTCGCCCCAGGCATACGGTTGGCGAAACCTTTGCATCAAATTTGAGTAGTGCGCTTTGCGCTCTTCGTAACTGTGATTTTCTTTGTCGAAGAGAATATAGAACGTGCGAACGCCCATATCTTGCAACTTGTGCATCTCGACCAGGATCGACTTTACGTGACTGAGCCGCTGATACTCCCTTCCCGATTGGATAAGCTCATACGCGATCACTGAGACGAAGCTAAGCTCAATGACAACAGGCACCAGAACGAGCAGCAGCCCTGTTTGCTTGGCATTGAGATTAAGCAAGACGGTGATTCCCTGGCTAAATAGCTGTAGTAAGTCCCAAAACTTCTATCAGGACAATATTCCACAGCAATCCGCTGCTTTAAGCGCTAAAGAAAACGCAATCACCATCCTGCCGTTTTGCCATCTCCAAGTGCTGCAAAGCCTTTTGGATCAGTAAATTGACGCAATCTCCATCATACGGCGCGCATGCGGCGCCGACGCTGACGGTGTTGTGCGGGCGATTGGTGAACGAATAAGCACGCGACTGCATCTGTCTGCCGATTCGTCTGATTATTTGCAGGGCAGGAGCTTGAGCAGTCTCAGGGCAGACAATCGCGAAAAGATTGTGTTCGATGCGTCCGACAAAATCAGTGTCTCGAGTGTGTTCCTTAAGCAAACTGCCCAGATAGGTGACAAGCTCTGCGCCCGCAAGTGGTCCGTACTTTTCGACTGTATGTTCCAAATTATCTATAGATACAAGCAGAATTGTGACAGGGCGCTGATATCGCTTGGCTCGCAGCACTTCATAATTGAGTTTCCACTCTGTTGCCGAGCGATTGAGTAGCCCGGTCTCTCTGTCTAAAAGTTGAGGTAGATTTTTCTCGAGCAGAAAGCCCGGGTCCGTATCGCGCAGGTCCTTTCTTATTGGTTTGACACGCACGGGCCGATGTGGAAATTGGCTGATTTTTTCGGAAGCCGTTGCATTCTTCTGTACGGCCGGGATATTGGTGCCGGTTTTGGAGCGTATCCAATTAATAGTAGGCATTACTGATGCAGAAAACATCTTCAAATCTCCGCAAAATGCGAGTCTTAATTAGTAAGGGGAAGCCGTGGGGGGTGATTCATCTCACCTTCATTATCATGAGCGAGTCCGTCAATTTAGTAAATTCGCAATTGAGTTCTATTCAATAGGCGTACTCGAAAGTGTGTATAAATCCTTGGAAACGCTTGCTGTGAGCCGCTGAACAATAGAAAACGACAGATGCATTTGCTTCTGTCGTTTTCATTCGCCCATTAAAATCGAAGTTCTCCGAATCTACCGAACGGCGTCTTTGCTTTCCTTCAGGGCAGCCTTTGCCGCTTCAGCATTGCGATCTACCGATTTTTTCGATGTAGCGACCTGGTCATCTATGTTCTTCTTCGCGAATTTGGCCTGGTCCTCGACTCTATCTTTTCTGTCTTCGACTGCGTCTTTTTGCGCTTCGAGATTTTCAGCTGTTTGCTCGAGAGCTTTCTTTTGAGCCTCGGCGTTTTCACTCACTCTTTCTTTCAATACATCGGCGTGCTGTTCGACTTGCTCTTTCTGAATTTTCGCCTGTCTATCTATATCCTTCATGCCCTCGGAAATTTCAGCTTGTCTTTGACTGCAACCCACCAGCATAGCAACACTGCTCAGTGCCAAAATCATTCTTGCGTAACGCATAAAGTCAATCTCCCTAGTTGAATGGACTGAGTGTGTATGGGTTACCGCGCTTGATTGCTGACTCAGTCGCGATGGAGGACCGGCCTGTTGCCGTCCATATTGTTGATTTCTCGCCCGCTTTTCGCGGATACTCGGTAGACCGGAGGAGTGTGCCAGAGTTCCCGGGTCAAGGATGTTCGAAATAAATCAATACCCGGGAAAAAGTGCAAAAGGCAAGGCTCAAACTTTCGTTTGAGCCCCCCTTAACTTCCCCATCGATAAAGTCTCTGAGCTCCCTGCCTGCCTTGTTTTCGCGGCGCGCCCGTCTCAGTGAATAAATAATATGGGAGCCTATTGGGCAGCAACGTGGCAATTGGATTTAAGGCTTCAAAGTTTTGCCAGTTCTGCCGAACGTGCAAAAACGCCAGGAATGGTGAAGTGAAAAGTACTGCCTTTGCCTAATTGCGATGTTGCCCAGATCTTTCCGTTGTGCAGTTGAACGATAGAGCGACAAATCGATAGTCCGAGTCCTGATCCTTTGGCACCCTCTGGCGGCTTACTGTCACCTTTTACCTGCTGAAAGCGGTCGAAAATTGTGTCCAGCTTGTCCTCGGGAATGCCAGAACCCTGGTCGCAGACCCTGATCTCGACATCGTTGTTGTGGCGCACTGCGGACAGAGTAATTTTGTCTCCTGCACGAGAATAACGAACAGCATTAGAAACGAGATTGAAGAGAACTCGATTGATTTTTTCAGCATCGACATGCACGACGAAATCGGTGTCTTCCATTACCAGTTGCATACCGTGCTGATTAATCCAGGTAGAGGTGTTCTCCCGCACATCGGCAAACAGAGACTCCACCGGGACATCGTCCGTATCTAAACTCATTAGACCCGATTTTATTTTTTCTATGTCCAGAAGATCGTTTATCAAAAGCATCATTACAGAGCTGTTGCGCTCCGCCAGTTTGACGAATTTCTCTCCTTCGCTGTTCAGCTCTCCAAAAGCTCCAGTGGAGAGCAGGTCGAAGAATCCTTGAATTGTCGTCAGTGGAGAGCGCAAGTCATGCGTTAGCATATTGACCAGTTCTTGGCGCTGATTGGCAGTATTTTCAACATCGCGAGCCATGCGCCGGAATGCTTTATCAAGCTCCGCGATCTCATCTGTTCCGGTTAGCGCCGGCTGCAATTCCTTTCCTGAGGCAAATCTTTTGGCGTTTGTCGAGATGACTGAAAGGCGTGAGGTGATTTCTCTAAGAAGATAGACGGCAAGAAAGAAGCTGGCCAGTATATTCAAGACCATGACGAGAAGCGAAAGTCTCAAGATGCGCTGGCGAAAATCTGCTTGTCTGTCGCTGTCGGCATCGGCCAGAGCTTTCTCGTGGGAGGCGACTATGGACATTTCCTCGGTAATTAGTCCTTTATATAGCTCGCGAATATGCTCGGTCTTGTGGTCGTAGTCGTCTAGCAATTTGTCCATTCGCCCGGCCTTCAAGTCGGCTACGGCCTCGTCAAGTATCGTTTCTGCCTCATTGAGGTTTTGCAGGGACTTGCGAATCATTGGTTGCAGGTCTGGACGGTCGCTGGTCATCTTGACCAGTTCAGCGTACTGCGCCCTTAGCTTGGGAAACATCGTCTTATAACGCTGATCCAGAAAACCTTGATGAAGCCATCGCTTGCGGTTGTTGGTCACGACGTTCCAGACTTCGAATATTGAAGAAACCAGCTGGTTGAGGCTATTGGAAAGTTGTCTGGCTCGAAAAGCCGCCTGCGCTTCTTTCTCTGCCTCACCCTGCAGGTGCACGATGAAAAATACAAAGCCCAGCTCGAACACTACCGGCACGGAAATCAGAATTAGAATCTTGGCTGTCAGTGATAGGGTTCGTTTCATCTGGCTCACTTGCCCAGAAATAAGCTGGAGCAATCTTAGCATCGTTTCCGGAAAGGTGCACGGAGGCGGGATTTTACCGTTTTGAGTGGTCAATAACGTGACTGTTGCTCAACACCTGGTATATTCTTCTAAGTTCGTTCCCTGTCAGGTTTAGGTCTCAAGCGTGGCGAAGATACTTCTCGTTGAGGATGACAAAGATCTGTCATTGACAGTGAGCAAATGGTTAGAAGCACAGAATTACGCAGTCGATACCGCATTTGATGGCACCGAAGGATATGAGTATCTCAAGCGTGGGCGTTATGAGGTAATCATCCTGGACTGGCAGTTGCCAGGAATGACAGGGGTGGAGCTGGCGAAAAAGTTTCGCAGCGAGGGCGGTGCCACGCCGATCTTGATGTTGACCGGCAAAGGAAAAGTGGAAGACAAGGAAGAAGGACTTGACGCCGGCGCCGATGACTATTTGACGAAGCCTTTTAATATGCGCGAGCTGACTGCACGAATACGCGCGCTTCTGCGTCGTTCGCCCACGCCTGCCGGTCAAAGCCTGAAAGTTGGTGAACTCGAATTAGACCCGCAAAAACGATTGCTGAGAAAGTCCGGTGTGGCTATACATGTCGTGCCTAAAGATTTTGCTGTTCTCGAGTTTTTAATGCGCTACCCCGGAGAAGTTTTCAGCGCTGAGGCGTTGTTGCAGAGAGTCTGGAGCTTCGATAGTGAAGCTTCGACCGATGCAGTGCGCACGTCAATCAAGCGTCTGCGAAAAGCGCTTGATGATGGCGCCGATGAAAAAAACTCCTGCATTGAAAATGTGCGCACGCTTGGTTATCGCCTGCGCGTTTAGATTGATCTCGCAGGAAGAAACGAATGAAATTGGCACACGCTTTGCCGTGTCACTAGTTTGTCACATTTAAATGCTCGAAAGCCAAAGCCTGTTGCCTTTGTGGGGTTTTTACGAAGCGTGGGAATTCCCCCAGTGACGCAGGCAATCCCAGTCGCTACTATGCTCATACATCCCCTGCACGCAAAATAGAGGTTCCTATGGGACGCGGAGAACGAGAAGCCGTCAATGACGGCTCGGGTAAGACTGCCCAGGAAAAAGCCAGCGAAATTTTTCATGACGTGACCAGCGGCATCGGTGGCTTCTTGAGCCGCAATAAGAAAAAGGTAGAAGAGCAGATCGGCAATATCGATACCGAACAGATAAAAGAGCAAGCAGGCCGCATCGGCGGAACCGTCGGTCAAGTTGCACGAGATATGGCGCAGCAAGAAGTTAACGGTGTTCGCCGTGACGTCGACCAAGCTAGAAAAGGGAATTACGAGCCCCTCGTCAGGCGTGGTCTGGAGGTAGGGACATTCGGAGCCGGCGGCATTGCCGGGGAAGTGGCGAAGCGTTTTGGTCTGGGCGGCAAAATCAACGATTTGGCTGAAAAGGGACTTGTTCAAGCGACGAGAGTCGACACTGCCGGTTTTGTCAAAAATCTGGATGAGATGTTCAAGACCGTTGATAAAAACGGCGACAATTTCATGGACAAAGCCGAGTTGGAAGCGGCTCGAAAAGACAAGATCTTCTGGGCTCAATACGCTTTTACGTTCAAATATCTAAGCGATAAATATGATGAATTGCAGAATCTCAGCAACGACGAGTGGTTCTCTGAAAGTAAAGGCATCTCTCGCAATGATGTAAAAGCTCTTTCGAATGCTCTGGAAAAAGGCACCGGATTTGGTGCGGCGATGGGCAATGCTTTCAATAATA
>CAZBOX010000274.1:0-8103 GCA_964493595.1 uncultured Candidatus Obscuribacterales bacterium
GAAAGAGCGATAAGATTCTACGAGCGCAACGGCTATCACCGCGACGGCAAGACAAAAAGCGAATATGGCAGGCGCCTTCTTCGTTTCGAAAAAAGTCTGTCATAGGCCGGAGCGCCGCCATCCTGGCGGCTCCCATAACTATTTTCTTTTCTCTCTTTCCTGTTTTTTCTGGCGTTTTCGCGTTGTCTCAATTATGGACGCTTGGAGTTAAGGCGATAACCCTCTTTGGAGAGGTTTTCTATGACAGTGCCTTCGACGTCGCCTATCTTTTTTCTGACGCGTTTGATAGCAGACCTTACCGCTTCTTCTGTTGTCTCGCCGTCGTCGTTCCAGGCGCGTTTTGCCAGAGCTTCATAACTGAATACATCATCGGGATGCTGCATAAGAAATTCGAGCAGCGAGAAATCCTTTGGCGAAAGATGGACGTTCATTCCATCGACTGTGAGCTTTCTGCTTGTAGAGGACAGCTCCAGGTTTCGCACCTGGATGGTCACATCGCCTTCCGGAAAGTCGTAACTTCTTCGCAAAAGCGCTCGCAGCCGTGCTGAAAGCTCGGTCAGGTGAAAAGGTTTGCTCAAATAATCATCAGCGCCCATGTCCAGTCCGGACTCTTTGTCCGACAGACCGCCGCGTCCGGTAAGCATCAGGACCGGTGTTCTGCCACCGCTCGATCTATAGTTCTTTAGCACGTCCAACCCGGACATCTTCGGCAAATTCCAGTCAAGCATGATCAGATCGTACTTGAAGGAAGTGAGCCTGAAGTTTGCTTCCGCGCCGTCTCCTGCGTGCTCGACAGTGTATCCCTCGTGTTCGAGGAAGTCACTCATCGTGCTGGTCAGGTCGATATCATCTTCAACCAGTAGAATTTTCGCCATGGCAACCGCTTGATATATGAGTGCATGATGCAAGTTGCATCATAGTACCGGGCTCCTTTCAATTTATCTACCCAGCCTGGTCGCAAGGTAAATTAGATGCTCGAATGGCTCAGGACCCTACTCTCTGGAGTAATTCAGCGTACTAATCCGGAAAGAAGCCGTAACCATGTCCGTGCACATTTCGTACAACGTCATTTTCGTTCTCGGCAGCCAGTTTTTGTCGCAGTCTTTTGACGCATGACCGAATCGCCATGTCAGTCGATTCGGAGTCGGTCGGCCAAACTCTATTCAGAAGAGTGTCGGGAGAAAACAATTCGCGCGGATGCTTCATCAGGAATTCAAGCAAAGCCAATTCTTTTGGCAGTAATGACACTTTCTTGTCGCCGATGCGAAGCACTCCGGCCTTTCTGTCGAGCTCGAAGCGATCTTGCTTGAGATTGTCGTCCACTTGCCCGTGCGGGCGGCGCAGCAAAGCCGATATGCGTGCGGTGAGCTCCCGTGCGTGGAAGGGCTTCGTCAAATAGTCATCGGCTCCTGTGTCGAAGCCGGTCACTTTGTCGGTGATATCCGATCTGCCTGTGAGCATTAGTATCGGCGCCACACCACCAGAATTTCGATACTCTTTGAGAATGTCAATTCCCTTGCAACCTGGCAATTCCCAGTCCAGGACAATGATGTCGTAATCGTAAGTCTTCACCCGTGTTCGAGCGTCTGTGCCGTCACTTACGACTTCGCAGTGATGTTTTTCTCGTGTCAGCCAGCCCTGAATGATTTCAGCGAGAGCTGTATCGTCTTCTACAATGAGTATTTTGGCCATGGCAAGAGGTTCGATTAGCAATCAAATGATAGCTGATTCAAGCCGGTTCGGCATCGAGGATGAACCAGAAAGTGCTGCCCTTGCCTTCCTCTGACTCCACTCCAATCTGCCCTCCGTGGGCTTCTACGATTGATTTGCAGATGGAAAGACCGAGCCCAAAACCTTGCTTTCTGCCGTCCGTGCTGCCGACCTGACGGAAGCGGTCGAAAACAAATTTCAAATCTTCTGCTGCAATTCCTACTCCCTCATCCTTAATTGACACTTTGCAAGTGCCGTTCAGACGTTCTAGTGAAACTGCAATCGTCGACTTAGGTCGTGAAAATTTGACTGCATTCGTCAAGATGTTTGTTGTCACTTGAAGCATTCGCGACTTATCGATATCAGCCGTTATTTCTTCCAGATTTCCTTTCAGTTCGATGTCTTTGGGTATCGCCAGCGCTTCTACTTGCGCCATGCTCGTGCGCAAGAGCTCCGCCAGATCTGCTTTGCTGCGATCAAGCGAGATGGAGCCGGAGTCCAGTTTTTCCATCTCCAAAAGGCTGTTGGCGAGTGTGAGCATTTCTTGTGCGGATCCTTTGGCGCGCTTAACCGATTTCAAAAGATTGGGCGGCATCTGTTCGCCCATCTCGATCTCCAGCCAATCAAGAACCATTTGAACTGACGTGAGAGGAGTGCGAAGGTCGTGATTTACCATGGCAAAGAAATCTTGCTTGATTCTTTCGAGCTCCTTGCGGGCGCTGATGTCCTGTACGACGCAGTAGAGCGAGCCTTCTTCCTTGGACCACGAGACACTCCAGGAGGCATCAGCCAGCTCGCCGTTCTTGCGCCTGATTTTGGTTTCTGTTCGAAACTCCGATTCTGACCCGACTACCTGAGAAAGTTCCTTTCCGAATTTCTCTTTGTATTCGTCAGCGATTAGTTCAACGACGCGTCTTGCCAGAAATTCGTCAGTGCTGTATCCCCAAATTTTTTCGGTAGCCGGATTGACGCTTGTGAAGCTGAGACCGGCATCAAGTGAGCAGATGGCTTCCGCCGCGTTTTCCAGCATGGCGCGTTCATGCTTGCGCAGAACTTCGATGGCGTCGTGCATCTGGTGATATACGAGGTCGATTTCTGCCAGTTCGTCGCCGCCTTTGATTGGCGCCAGCGGTGCCAGTCCGGCTGACA
Source organism: uncultured Candidatus Obscuribacterales bacterium (assembly GCA_964493595.1). GTDB lineage: Bacteria > Cyanobacteriota > Vampirovibrionia > Obscuribacterales > Obscuribacteraceae > QKMZ01. The sequence continues at coordinate 2,860 of CAZBOX010000274.1, forward strand.
TGCGGCGGGTATTGTCCATAAGAATATCAAGGCGCCTTTTGAAATTGACGTTCACGTAAGCGGCTGCGGTTATGGCAATTCCCACGATGAGAAGAAGCAGTATGCAGAGAATCTTGACCGACAGATCGTTGTTCTCTGTGAGCTGGCGCTGCAATTCCGTCTCGTTTGTATTCTCTTGCCTGACCATGTCATTGACCAGGGAGTAGAATTTATTGATTCTGGCACGGCTGCGTCCAATCAATTGCATCGCGCCGATTTTGTCGCCTTCGTAATAGCGGCTGCGCAATTGATCGAAGTCTTCTTGCACGCCGTATATTTGTCGTGTCAGTTGCAGCCACTGTGATTGCTTCGTTTTCGAGTGCGAAGCAAGCTCTTCGATTACTTTTACTTCTGCGGCCGTGCGAAAGTTCAATTCGCGAATTTTACTGTCGTCCTTAGGTATGAGCCCGGCAAACTGCAAGAACATCATCTGCGTTCGTTCCAGGTGCATGGAAAGCAGCCCGTTGATATGCCCGACCAGTGTTCGCGACTCGATCAACTGTACGCGAGCGTCTTCAGAGGCTGCAAAAGTATGCAGCAGCCAGCCCACCAAGCCAACTTCGAGAACTACAGGTGCGGCAACGAGAATTAAAATCTGTTTGGTAAGTTTGATAGGATCTCAGCCTTCAAAAGCAAACTTTGAAACCTGAATTAGTATAGCAACGCCACGCCTGCATGCAGCAAAGGCGACCCCGGTTAAGTGGTCGCCTGCGCTGTGGTCCTTCTCCAAAAACTTTTCTACGTCTTTCTCGTCCTTGGCGGATTAAGTTGGCTGATGAATCGATCGAAGCGCCGTTGCAATGCATAAAGTTCGGCGCTCGTGATCGGTTCACGTGATCTAGACTCGACCTGCATAGGGATTATGCGAGCAGCTTTTTCCTGCATGTAGGTCAGGTTCGAGATCCCTTGCGTGTGGTTATTCAAACTGGCTGAAGGTTCAAACATTGTCACAAGCAAGGCTCCAACACGGGGAAGCGAGGGATGCTGAAAAGATAACCCCCCACTTTGGTCAAAAGTTGGGCGTGAATATTAAACGGTGGGCGCCGATATCTATATAAGTTCGCGCCGCGATCTTTCCTGCGGTTTTGCGCGGCTGCAGAGCTCTAGAATTTTCTCCACTACCTCTGGAATAGTCATTCCGTCCGTCACCACTTCGATGGCATCAGCAGCTTTCTTCAGAGGGGCGATTTCTCTTGTCGAATCGCGCTTATCGCGCTCGATCATTTCCTGCAGGACTGTGTCGTAGGCTACACTTTCGCCGCGCGCTTCGAATTCTCGCATTCGGCGTTTTGCTCTCTCGGCCGCCGAGGCAGTAAGAAAAACTTTGACTTCAGCTGTGGGCAGGACTACGGTGCCGATATCACGTCCGTCCAGCACTACTCCACCGTTCTGAGAAAGGCGCCTTTGCTGTGCCACGAGCGAATCTCTGACCGGTCCAATTGCAGAAAGTGGACTGACCATCAGGCTTACTTCTCGGGAGCGAATTTCGAAAGTGATATCCTCTTCGTCCAGGAAGACCTTCAAAAGTGGGCTGCCGTCTGCGTTTGTCGCCGGCACTAGGTCGATTTTGGCGTGCGCTACGGCTTCAGCAATCTCGTCCGGCTCTTCCATACTCAGGCCTTTACGCAGCGCCAGTACCGTCGCTGCTCTGTACATAGCGCCAGTGTCTAAATATAGATAGCCGAGTCTTTTTGCCACCAGTTTGGCGACTGTGGACTTGCCGGCCCCTGCCGGACCATCGATAGCTACTTTCAACGCCTGCGCGGTCTCAACCATGTTTGGAGAATATCACTTGATGAGATAAAGTGCGACTCCAATTGCCAATACCACGAGCAGCACTATGGCTGCAGCCAATAACGGCAGGCGTGTATTGGAACCTTCCTCTTTGTCCTTGGAAAGATATTCCGACTGCCTGAGAGCCGGTGAGCCGGTCAGTGTTTTTCTGGGATTGCGGTTCGGGGTTATATTTTCGGTATTGTCCGCGCCGATGGTTCCGGGGGGAAACGATTCGTTGTCGATAAGGGGCTGCATCAATGCCCAGGCGGCTTTGTCAGGCATTTTGTGAGAGCCGGAAACCACCATCGGGGGCGGAATGGGCTCCTCGTCAGTTTCATCCTGCAGTGCCGGTAATTCGCCCAGTGTGAAATCCTGGCCGAAGACCTTATCCAGTAGAGCTCTTTCATCGAAAAGCTTGGTTGGATTGTCAGGTAAATGCGGCATTGTTTGAATGAGCTGATCGAGCTCAATATGCAAATTTGGCTGTAACTCAATTGAATCGCCATGTTTTGCGTTGAGCAGGGCGAAATTGCCTTCATCTATGGAAAGCAGCAATCTGAGCGCGGTGTATCCGGTTTCAACGCTATCTACAACAGAGGCGGCCGTTACATATCGGCCGCCATCAATTGCTATCTTGCCGTTCAATCCATCACGCTGTCTCATGATGCGCAAAATTTTCAAGCCGGGTACAGGTACGTTTTTAACGCGCATCAAAACGTCTTTCATCGCAATTTGATCTGACAATCGACCTTCGAATATCAGATCCACGAGATGATGCCTCTCTTGTTATCGCTGTACCTTTGTACCGGCTATTTTGACATCAGGAGTTGCTGGCAGCCTTGCCGGACAAAAAGCTTTTCAGCCATTCCGCGAAAGAAATTGTCTTTGAGGATGCAGCTGCTGTACTTTGTGCCTCGGAAAGCGGTGAACCATTTGCGACTAGATGGATGATCTTCGCTATCTCATCATCTTCCGGAAATCGACCGAGCTTGCTCTTGGAGAAGATGAGCACGCCGTTGTCTTCGACTTCGAACACGCCGCCGCTTGATTTGACAAGCTCTGATTCTTGAGAAAATTTGTCTTCCAACTCGGCTGCCAACCTGACAGCTCTAGCTTGGTAGCCTCAAGCTCCGCAGTAGGTGATCTTAAATCTCCTTGCCATAAAACCTCCTTGATTCCTGACTCGTGTCCATATGGACATAATCATGTTATCTTACCGCCCTTCCTCAGGCGGTGTAAGAAAACCCGTCTAACAGTTAAAGACTGGACTGTCTGGAACTAGTTCCACAAATGTCTGAGCGAACGCTTACGGAAAGCTGCGGAACAGGCGTTTCCACCAGGGTAAAGCCAAATACGCCTCATACTGTTGTTTGAACGAAACCAGTTCTTTTTGAGCATTGATAAGCTCATCTTTTAGCACTTGATTGTTGTGCTGATTGGTCTCCAAAAGACGCATTGAATTCGTCATCTCGTTGAGCATCCGCAGATCTTCGACGTGCTGACGAGTTTCATCGGCCAGCGCTTTATGTACTTTGACCAATTCCTTCAGCAACTGCTCTACTTCCTCCGAGCGGTCGATGATGATGGTCTGGTTTTCCAGTCCGTCTTCCTGGGGCTTCAGAACAAAAGCTTCTTTGGGTTTTGCATTGGGAAGAGCAAGGTTCAACGCTTCTTCCAGTAAATTTGGTATCAAGTCGTCACCTTCTGTCTCTCTTGTTGCTTCTTCGTCTCTAGTGCGATGTCTTACTTTGAAGCTGTCGGGCGGAATTACTCGCCATTCGTCGTTGCCGTCGATGCGGATTTTTTTTGCGACCCAGCCATCGGGAAGCTTATTGCCCCAGCGACCAAGGATGCTGCGCTCCAGTGCTCGGACTGAGCGCCCTAGAAGGGATGAGGCTTCTTTGATGGTGAGAGCCGGACGAGCCAGCTCTTCTTCAGTTATTTCGTCGTCAATTAATTCCGAGTCGCCTTCTTCGCTGAATTCGGCGGCTTCCGCCACTCGTGCTTCCAGTTCGCTTTCCAGCTCAGCCAGTCTGCGTTCTTTCGTTTCCAACTCGGTTGTTTCGACCATCTTCGACCTCAATTTCTTCGAGCAATTCTCTGCCTATGAGTTGCCGGTCCTTATTTTACCGGGTTTGTCAGGAGGAACCGCTCTGTATGAAGCGTCTCTCAATAGAAAGTTTCTCATCCGTGATGCGCCGGTTGGGGCGCTTTTAGGCGCTTACCGCGTGAATTTGGACAAAAGAGGAGGCAGACCGGCTGCCTCCTCTCAATTGCTTTCTGCTTACTGAGCCTGATTGGGCAAGTTGTTACTTGATCAATCTGCCTTCTACAGCAGCCCAGTCGATATTGCTGAAGAATGCTTCGATGTACTTCGGTCTTTCTGCCGGTTTGTAGTCGAGCAAGAAAGCATGCTCCCATGCATCCATAACGAGGATCGGCTTGAAGCCGGCAATATTGCCTTCTTCATGCAATGTGACCCAGTGGTTGGAAAGCACTTTGGTGTCCGGATCTTGGAACAAGATAGCCCAGCCCACGCCGCGCATCGCACCTACTTTCATGAAGTCGTTTTTCCAAACTTCAAAAGAAGAGTATGTGTCGACGATCGCTTTGCCCAGGGCGCTGCTTTCTTTCGGCTCGTCGGAGCCACCGGATTTGAGGTTGCCGAAATAGTATTCGTGCAAGACTTTGCCGTTGTACTCGAAGCCGTAACGACGCTTCAGTTCTGCGTACTCCGGTGTGCCGCTCTTGCCGGCTTCGGTGAGTTCGATCACCTTTTCATTGAGTGTGTTGGTGTTGGTGACATAACCAGCGTACAAGGCAAGGTGAATTTCCAATGTCTTGTCCGAGATGCCATTCAAATTTTTGAGATGGGTGAAGTCTTTCTTCTCGTATGTTTTGTATTGCAATTTTGTTCCTTGCATCACGCTCTCCTATGGAACACAGTAAGACCCTAAAGATCTCTGAACATCTGTCTCTCGTGGCTGTCATTCATACCATAATTCCTTTTTCAAGAAGGGCGATTGTTCATTAAACAGCAGCTTTTCGCAAACATATTGCGCCTTTCGTGCTGGTTTCATCACGCGGGAACCCACTGTTAATGCGAATTTGAAAGGGCGCTATTCTAAGTTTAGAATGGCACCGGATGTGGTGTCGCTGAATTGTCTTGAAGGCTAGTTTAAGGGACCAGGTCGGCAAGCCGTTTGCGCGGTTTTTGTCCGTCGTCGCCTTGACTCGCGTCTTGCGCGGCATCGGCCGCTGGTTGAACCGGTTGACCGGTGGCCGGATCAATCTGGGCTTGCTGAGCTGCCGCTGCTGCTGCATGATCTTCTTGAGTTGCCGCCGGGACGGGCGGAGGCGGCGGAGGCATGAAGCCTTCAGGAGGTCCTGCTGCAGGCTGTGCTGCTTCAACGGCGGGCGCCGATGCCG
>CAZBOX010000275.1:0-7954 GCA_964493595.1 uncultured Candidatus Obscuribacterales bacterium
CCACAGCAACTAAGAGCCGGACAGAAATCGACCAAAATCGATCGATTCCACGGCTTTCACTTGCTGAACGTGCGTTCGAGTGGACAGACTCGGCGCGAACGTATCGGTAGAACAATCTAGCCCCACCGCTCAAGCGCCGTGCTCGTAGCATGTCGCCAGGAGCGGAGGAAGGAGACCTATGTCGAAAGTTCCAGTACATCTGCTTCCTCAGAGTGTGCAAGCACTCGTGCATCTGCTCGAGGCAGCCGGCTTCACTGTCGCAAACGCCACCACCGGCAATGGCCGGCGGAACCTTGGCGACGACAGCCCGCCGACCGCCTCCGAAGCAGCAGAAGCCTCTCGCCGTGACTACATGACCGTGCTGCAGCAGATGCCGCTCGACGTGCTCGACATCACCTCGGTGGTGTTGACGCGCCGGCAGACGTTCGAGACCTGCACGATCAAGTTCACTCCCTCCAGCCTCGCGGCTACGGAGAATGCCGATTCGACGCCCGTCGTCGCGGCATTGCCCAGCCACTGGCCGGAGACGTCGCGCAAGGGCGCCCAGGCGATTCTCGCCATCGGGTACACGCGACACGGCGACTCGCTGACGTTCACCAAGGGAAATCGCAATGCCAAGATGCCGGACGGCGTCGAGGTGCAATTCAGCTGGTGCTGAAGCGATTTCTGTCGGGGCGCTTAAGAAGGGCACCCCAACCCGACCGAGGTGTGAGCCAACACTTAGACGGGTGCCCGCCTCATGTTCAGACGGTTCTGGACATAGGCGGGCGCATAGACCGTCTCGCATAGTTCGGTAACGCGAATTGCGAAACGGCTCCTTCCAATCGAAATGCTGCCTCCCGCTGAGGGATGGCGGCGCTAAAGCTCAAAAATGAAGGAGCTCAAAAATGAACGAATCTGTAGCCAAGCTGTTCGAAGGCTGGCGTCCCAAAGTCATCTTCTGGGATATGTGGATGACACTCGGGATGAGCCATTGCCGCGAACCAATCGGAGAGGCACAGGTGATCCTGTCGCCTCTGCAACTGCCAATCGGCGCCAACAGGCACCCGATTCCGACTGGTGACTTCCTTCGTTTCTGCTTGACGAACCCGACTTCGGACGAGGTCCTCTTCGCAGAGGAAGCCTCGGCGACATTCGGGTGGGATCTCGACACGCGCCGACTCGACGCGTTCAAGACCCTAATCGGCAAGGAGAAAAACTGCATCGCCCTCTTCCCGGAAGTTCAGGAAGTTCTGGACTTCGTGCAGTCACTGGGATTCCGCCAGGGCATCATCAGTAACCTGTGGGCGTTTCCTTCCGGGCGTCTGTTTACCGACACTGTCCTCAGTCGGTACTTCACGCGCCAAGACATCATCTGTTCTTTCGAGGTTCGGCATCCCAAGCCGGATCGCGAAATCTTCGACGAAGCGTGCAGACGCTTCGGCGTCCGTCCTGACGAATGCCTGATGATTGGCGACAATCTGACGGCCGACGTCAAGGGCGCACTGGCCTGCGGCATGAAAGCAGCCCTCATCGATCGGCAAATGAACGTAGACCCGGCAGAACTCGTCCGCCTCACAGAGGACGGCTTCCCGCCGGTCTTGTACATGACCGACCTGAAAGTGCTCGAGCAATATCTCGCCCTGTGCCCAGCCAGCAGCGGATGGCGCGCGTAAGCGTCCCGCATTCTGTAGGCATCAGCCAAATCGTCACGTTCGGGACGCGCGTTCCGCTCAAGTCGGGCGGCAGCACGCATCCCTACCAACGAGAAGGATGGTATACCATGTCAACTCAGTTCTATTATCCGAGTGACGGAGACTTCCTCCCCAAGGAGCTCTTCACCTGGCTCGAAGAAGGGGACCGACCCCGGGCCCGTCTGAAAGCCTCGCACGAAGACTTCGTGGTCGAGGAAGAAAGTCTCGATGGGATTCGCTTCACGGCTGACACCGTGAGCAACCTCAGCCCCGCTCAGATCGCGAACGCCCAGACTCCGACGCGTTTCATCCAGGTCAAAGTGGTGAAGCGCGGTCTCACGACTGGGCACACCGAGCAGATGCTCCGGTCGAAGTTCTCGGAAGCGGGTTGCGACGTCCGCATCACCTACGCCGGCAACAAGGACAGGACCGCTGAGACCGGTCAGGGCATGCGCATCGAATTCAAGAGCCATCCGGAGGGTGTGAACCCGATGGAACTCGTGAAGAAGATGTGCCGGCCTTACAAGCTCAACGGACGCGGCTGGTTCATCATGGACCCGCTCTACGTCCAGGGTCCTCTGCAGCTGGGCGCCCTCCGGGGCAACCACTTCAAGATCCGGCTCATCGTCCCCGGCATGAACTCGCAGATGATCACGAGCTACCTCGAAAAGAAGGTCGAGAAGCTGAAGGCGCGCAACTGGCGCTTTCCCAACGCCTACGGCAAACAGCGCCGCGGACGTTGCCAGACCAACGACCTCCTCGGGTACGCCTTCCTGCAGCTGGGACCGATCGCTGCCTTCCGGATGTGCCTGACTCTGGGCGCCCCGGATGAATCTGACTACGCCAAGGAGGTGCGCGCAGCACTGGCGAAGTGCTGGGAGAAGTTCGAAGAGGCGTACCTGCGTGGGGCGCCGCTCAACGAGCAGTTCTGGCACTTCGAGGACATGCACCACATCCTGGAGTATGGCCCGAACCAGCAGCGGTGGGGTGAGAACAACCAGAAGGAGCCTGTCCACGTTCGCGTGAACATGCCCATCGAGTTCTCGCTCGTCAGCCAGGCGGCCAAGTACCGCTGCCTGGACGAAGTCGCCATGCGTCTGCCGCGGGAGTTCTCGCTCTGGATCGGCGCCATCCAGGCGTACTGGTACAACCAGAGCCTCCTGAAGGTGCTGGACGGCTCGCTCGTCCTGCCGCCCGACACGAACGAGATTCCGCTCATGGTCAACAAGCCGCGGGCGATCGAGTTCTACGGGAAGTACTTCCCCCAGGCGCTGCCGGGTGACTACAACCGGAAGAAGCAGCGCGTCTTCCGGCTCTACAACCGCGTGGCCAAGCGTTACTTCGAGCCACACAGCGCCGGTCCGATGCGCGCGCTCTTCGCCCAGGTCAGCGACTTCGGGTTCAGGGCGGGCAACGAGGAAGTGTTGATCGAGAACATGCTCCCTTCGGGCTCGTTCGAGACGACCTTCCTGTCCATGTTCTTCGACTTGGACTCGGACTACAACGGCAAGACCTCGGCGCCGGGAGCACTCCTCGCTCTCGATTCCGAGTAGTTCGCAAGTCGGTGTTCACCTTCTCCAGGGCGCAAGCTCGAAGGGCAGGTGATGCACTCGACTGACTAGGTTCGGAGGCTGCTGCCAGGTGAAGACCGGTGCAAATCGGTTGAGCCTGGTGGCGGCTTCTGAAACAGTGGTGGCACATGGTGTGTCACCACTGGCGGTGTTCTCAACTTAACTTGAAAGGACACGACTGAATGGTGTTCATCATTCTGACCGGTGGCAAGTGCAAGCGGCTCAAGGGCAAGCGCGGGGGCGACAAGTTCGACCTCAACGCTCGCTACCGCGCCGACGACAAGCGCTACCACCGCGAGTGCAAGCTCGCGGCGGAGCGCAAGTCGCAGCGGCGCGAGGCGCGGCTCCAGGACTCGGTGTTCGAGCCGGTCGCCTACGCGACCAGCTCGGCGCCGGGGCTGGAGAAGCCCAAGAGCCGGGACTCCTTCCTGACGGACGACGGCAACACGCGCGTGACCATCCGCTACAACGCGGACGGCATGGCGGTGTGCGCCTTCATCCGCCCGGTGGGGTACCGCCGCTAGGCACTAGCCACCGCGCTGCTTTCTGGCTCCCGACGGCGCAAGCCGTCGGGGGCTGGGGGCATTGCAGAGTGATGCGCATGACTAAAGTCTGACCAGGAGAAAACCATGACAAATCAGAGTGATCCCCGCGAGCGGAAGCTTGCGAATGGAACGTCATTCAGGGCTCGCCTGTGTCCGGGATTGTTCGCAGCCTCCTCGCTCATCGAAGCGGCAAAGGGCGACGGCAATCACGGCGAAGGCATCCAGACTGACGACATCAGCAGCGGTCACGTACCGGCTGCCTACCCATCGCGCCACGGCACCGTCAGCGTCTTCGACATGCTGCAGACGGCGTAACGGCGAGGGAACGGGTCGCGGTTCCCTGAAAGGGGCGGTCAGCGTCTAGCCAACTGTTCTTCAGTTGGTTGGCGCTGCCCGTCCCACAGCGACCAGGCTGGCGTCCGGAAGAGTGTCAATTAATCGACCTCTACCGGTGCGCCAGTCTTTTTTGCAAAGTTTTACTATATTCTTTAATACAAACAGAGATCGGCAGAAGCAAAATCCGCTTGTTTGAGGGGCTTTTCCAAGTAGTCTCACAGCAGAACACTGGAACACCTGGCTCACAGACTCAGTTTCAGGAATCAGAATCCCGCTCGGATCTAGGCAGAATTTAGACTGTGTGCAATAGTAGTAATATCCGTGCACAGATTTACAGTCCAGGAAGCAGTCACACACTCAGTTTCAGCATTATGCCCTCTCCTGCCGGAGTGGTCATCCGCCATCAGCTTTATATAGTTCAGATTTCAGAATTGCTGTGACCGGCTTCAAAAGTGGCTCGACGAGCGGCTTCGAGCCGGTCAAACAGGTAACACATCTTGAGATCAAATTCTGCACTGGCCCTTGCCACTACTATCTGCATTCTTTTGAGCGCGTTTCAAGGCACTGCCCGACCGGTTTTCTCCGCTACAGAAACAGACGCGCGCCTGGAAATGAAAACGAGCACGCGAGCCTGGCTGGCGGCACGCAAACAAGCAGAGGAAGCCTTTGAACAGCAATACGAACGAGTCTGGCAATTGGCCGCACAGAACTTTCTCTATGAAGATCGTCTGAGAAACTTCGACAACTGGCGTGACAAGTACAGGGGCAGGATGCATTCGTCAAGCGATTTCGACAGCGCCTGTACGGCGATGCTAGACTCGCTGACCGATGAATACACATTCTTCCGCGACGTTCATTCCACAGGCGAGCGCAAGACGGAAGCAACCGCACACAATGTCGTCGCCACAAAAACATTCAAGAACTCTATCGGTTACATCAAAATCCGCACTTTCAGCGCCCGCGCATGTGTAGACGAAACGCGCAATGCCCTCAAACAACTCTCGCTGCACCGCTCCATTATTCTCGATCTCAGAGACAACTGGGGCGGCAGCATTGATGATGCATTCGCTATATTTCAGATGCTCGTCGAGTCAGGCAGTTTCGTCAAAATGGTCGGTCGTGAAGACTCCGTCGGTTACACCGAAACCCTCTCTGTAGAAACGCATCAAGCGGTGAGGGCTCGCGATAACGACTTAGTCGTACTGAGCAGAGAAGCCTGCATAGCACCGCGCACGCCTATATTGGTACTGGTCAACGGAGAGTCCAAATCAGCAGCGGAAATGCTGGCCGGAGCACTAAAAGACAATGGCAGAGCCGCTCTCATCGGGGAAAAAACATTTGGCAAAGGCGTTGTTCAGCAAGTTTGGGAATTCGACAACGGCACATCGGTGAAGATTACATCAGCTCGTTTCTTTCGCCCCTCCGGTCTGCCTATTCAGGGAGTCGGTTTGGCACCGGACATAAAAGTCGCACTCACCCGCGCCAGCGACTTGCAATTGCAGCGCGCCATTCAGATGGCCGGCAATAACGCCGGCAAGCACATCGCCTATCGTTGCGCGCCTCTGCAGGAAAGACTACCTCAACATGAACTTCTCAGGCGCACGAACGCGGCACCAGCAAATGGGCAATCGGCATCCGGACATCGCTGACGGTGACATTAAGCTGCCGTTCAAACTCCGTACATTGCGTTACACCCCGCTCCTTAGCTGGTTTTCACCACACCTAGCGGAGCCGGGAAGCGCCGCATATTGGACAGCAAATCAGTTTCTTGGCGATTATTTAAATAATTCTGGCTGCAGAACTATTGGTGGCATTCACCAATTTTGCTTGGCTGGAAATACATCTTCTCACCCTATATCTCAGCAAAAACCAAAGACCATCCGCCATTCAAATCCGCTCCTGCTCTAATCAGCGACTTCACAGTCGCAGAAGAGCAGCCGGTCCTGAGATATTGAAGAATTCGCCCTGGCATGCGCCTCTAGCAAAGCCGGATATGATGCCCTCATCTAAGAAGGACCTGACGATGATCGTAATGCAAATTCTCAAATGGCTCGCCATCGCCGCCGCCGGCGCGCTGGCAGTGCTGCCGATCTTGCTGGCTGTCGCAGTCTTTGCGCTCTTGATCCTCGCCGAGAACTGGAGATACAAGCTGTCGCGCTACCGAACGCTTCAGGCAATGAAGAAGCTGAACGCTCTCCAGTCCGTCTTCAGCAGTGCAATTTCCACGCCGACGCTCAGCAATCCGCTCATGCGTGGATTCAGCATTCCGCTCAGCCGGTTCGAGAATGCCTTGAAGATCCTGGAAGCACGTGTCGAAGCCCTGCAGCACGCCAATGACGTGCGGCACGGACCGCATGCCCGCGGCGAATGGAAACACTTGTGCCGGGATGCGAAACGAGTGGCTCGGCGCGGCAAGCAGCTCGAGTATTACCTGGAGGCTCCTGACGCACGCGATGGGGTCTGGCCTTTCGTCGAAGACCATTCGGCAATCTACGCCGATGCCAATTTCGCCGGCAAGGAACGCAAGAGCAGCGGACTTTTCGAGGCTCGCCGCTCGCGGCGCAATTTCGGTATCGGGCGCGGTGCACTCGACGAAGAGGTTCTGCCATCGCTGGAAGAGCGTCGCGCCGAACAGCTTTCCGCTCTTGCCGAGCAGCCTGGCATCACGGTCTTGACGCCAGCCGCCAGGGTCCCCTCGGCGCGTGGAGTCTATGACCAGACCGGCAAAGTCATTCCGTTCAAGCGGCCGAACAAGCTCGACGTAAGAGCTTAGCAAGAACTTGATCCGGGGAAGTGGGCCCATAGGACCGCTCAATGCGGAAAAAGCCTCTGGGTCGCCTTCTTCGGATCTGTCGCAGAAGACCGTCCGTCCGTTCTTCTGCACGAATAGGAAATACGCTCTGCGCTCGCGTCTCACGGGTTCAGCAAAGATCTGGGTCGACCAGAAATTTGTCAGGCGTCATTTCGCCCTGTTCAACGGCTCCGAAGAGTTTTTCCAGAAAGAAAAACAGGGAAACAAAAACATGAGACACGTTAAGTTCATTACCGCGGCTCTTGCCGTGGCACTTTCGGCAATGGCCGCACCGCTTGCTACGGCTGCGGACAAAACGCAACCCGCTCTCATCGATACGGGAAAGCCGATCAAGTATCTCAAGCCGATAACCTTCGACAAGCCGAACGAATTCGGTTTTGCCGAGGTGAAAAAGGACATCAAGCCGACGAAAGTCGCCGGCAGTCCACAAAACTCGGCAGGAAAGAAAGTCGTCAATTCCAGCTATACGACCCAACCCGGCGATTTCATCATCGCCGAAAAGGGCGCTTACGTGTGGGCTGAAAAAGGTGCCCACGTAGAAGCGATGGCTGGCTCAATAGTGATCGCCCAGAACGGTGCAACAGTCACAGCTCATGCCGGTTCGCGCGTTGACGCGTACGATGGGTGCAAGGTGCTCGCCAAAGCAGGCTCCACCGTCGTTGCCGAGAACCCCTCTCTGGTAACGGCAGAGCCGGGCGCCAACGTGATTGTGGAAATCGAATAGGGCACGGCAACAACTCAATTCCGGCAAGAGATCAGTGATCCGGCCGGCGAAAAGGAGAAAACCATGCGTCTGGAAGTCACACCGGATGAACCCTGGCACATCCGCATCAAGAACAACGGTGTCGTTGTCCTGGACAAGGTGCTGGAAGCCAATGTCGCTCATGTCGTCGAGACGGAGCGCCCTGCCTGCGGCAAATCGGAAGCCTTCCTCGTCGAGGGAGACTCGGAGATGCTGCTCGGCACCGCCGTTTACGGCGAATGCCCGGAAGAAGGCGACAAGCCGTCGGCTTGACG
>CAZBOX010000276.1:0-7936 GCA_964493595.1 uncultured Candidatus Obscuribacterales bacterium
CTGCAACGAGTGGAGCTGACGCTGGTTGATGTCGCTGAAGTTTCAAATGTCACAAAAGAAGGTTTTGCCCAAATGACGGAAAAGCTCGTCAATGCGCTGGTGGATGCGGGAGAAAGAGAGAGTGCTCGGCTTAAGGCGCCGCCGTTTTTGCCTATCGACCGGGTATTTTCCATAGTTGGCCACGGTGTGGTCGTAACGGGCACACTCGTAAAAGGTTCTATCACCCAGGGCGATAACCTGATGATCGAGCCGGGCAATTTAAAAGCTCGCGTGCGAGGATTGGAAACATTCAATACGTCCGTATCGAGCGCTACAGCCGGACAACGCCTGGCCATCAATTTATCGCTCAAAGATGGCAAATCTCTATCCCGCGGTCAAGTTGTAGTCGCAGAGCAGTGTGCGCCCACGAGCACACTGATTGTCGAATTGGGACAGCCGGGAGTGAAGCTCGAAGAAAATTTCCAGCAGCATGTGCTCGGGCAACCGGCGCGAATATATCATGGGACTGCCGAATGCCAGGGGGCAGTGCGCTGGATGGAGACCTTGCCGGCCAAGCCGAACGGCAAGAAGTCTTTCATTGCTCAAATCACTCTTTTTCAGCCTCTTATCGCAGAACCCGGCGATAAGTTCGTACTGCGTTATGGAGACGAAGGTCTTGCCGGTGGAAGCATATTGATCACTGCACGTCCACGCTGGATCTCTCGAGATCGCCTGGTTTCGCTGGCGAAACTTCTTGCCGGCGGCGCTCGCGAAGATGCCGCTCTCGAGTTCTTGAACGCAAACCCCCAGGGGCTTTTGGCGGACTCTGCCTTCTCGTGCATTTTGCCCCCTCTGTCTTTGCCGTTAGCTATTGCGAAATTGATTGATGAAAAGAAACTGGCCAGGCTGTCCACTTTCGTTCTTACACCTGAGACGAGAAAGAAACTCTTCGATCGTTTAGTTGCCGAAGTGGAAAAAGCAGCAAAAGCATCTGCAGACCAATCTTCCTCGGATACAAAAAGCTCTCAAGAAGCACTGCGCAACAAGGTTCTGGCAGGCTTGGACAGAACGGCGTTTCAAGAATTGGTAAAGGAGGCTATCGAGAAAAAGCTGGTAATTCGTCAGTCTGAAAAATTGCTGCCTGCCAAAGAGGAGCTATTGCAGGCACCTGATGAAATTCGCCGGCTGGCTGAGAATATCGTTTCCATTTTGAGCGGGCATATCTGCCTTGAAATCGAAGAGTTGGCCAGGCAGGCCGGCAGCGACAGAAAAAAGGTTCAAGCGGCTATGGGATATCTTTCGAAAGCCGGCAAAGCAAGTATCGTCGCTTTTGATTTTGCTTGCACGACCGAAAGTCTTGAATCTGCGCACAAGCAGTTGTCGAAAATTTTTCGTGAGAAAAAAGACATTGCCCCCGGCGATTTTCGAGAGGCTGTCGGAACTTCGCGCAAATACGCTATGGCCTTGCTTGCTTATTTCGATGATCGAGCAATTACTCGCCGGGTCCAGAACAAGCGCGTTCTGCTCAAGTATCCGAAGGACGAAGAGATTTAGGAAAAGGTCTCGCGCTTTTATTTCACAACCGTATCTAGAACTGATCGATCGATCCAGCCGCGTACTATCAATATTTCACCCAGGCGTTCGCCGGAATGCCGTTGTTCAAGAATGGCCAGCCAGAGCTGTTCTATCGTGATGTATCCCAGTGCCAACAATTTCTCGCCCAACTTGTTCCGCAGCGTGGGCAGGCATTCTTTTAATTGTTCATAGGAGAGCCAGCCTTTGAGCAAACAGACCTCACCCAGAAGTAGACCGGTTTCTCTCTGCAATTTAAGGGCTTCATTCAGCTGTTCCTGCTTCAAATAGCCGCCTTCGATCAGTCTTTGACCAATTAGACTTGCATTCAATTTTGCTTTTTCTTTGGAAGAAGTCATCTTATAAACTCAGTCATCCACCGAAATGACTATGTGGTCTCCAGACACACCCAAGCGGTTTCCATCCTTATCAACTGCCCAGGCTCGCAGCTCGTATATGCCCAGCCCGCTGAAATCTTTTCGCTCGAGAGTAATACTGCCTTTGGTGCCTGGGCTTTTAATTTCTTTCAGCGTTACCTGCGATTTTTCCGTATCGTTCTGGCTGGCAAAAAGAAGATTGGTTCTTGTCAGCTCAAAGAGCACGCCCGTGCAGCCTGAGATGCCGCCGGCGTCGTACTGGACAGTGTCTTGCTGTTTATTGCTGCCCAGGTGCAAATAACCCTTGGTGCCGAGAAAGCCTGACTTGGCAAAAGCAATGGAGGGCATCACTGCGCTTGCCGGCACGGTTTCTACAGAGAGAACTTTCAGCTCGCAGCGCAAGGGCAGGTAGAGTTCGAATTCTCTGGAATTACCTCCCAGAGCCCATTCAGGAGCGCTGCGCAAGGAGAATAGAAGTCTTTGCGGCTGTGGCGATTGAGCGAGATTTGCATGGGCTCGATGGAAGAGATTGAATTCAGGATTGATATCGTTCTTGTACAGTAAATCAAGCCCCTTATTTTCGGCAGGAAGCGCACCGGCAATTACGGTCACGGCGATGAAGTCGGTCGAAAAGCAAGGCAGTTTGAGAGCTAACTTGACTGCTGGGCGGCGCCCTTTCGGAGCATCCGTTACTATTTTGAAATTTCCCTTTTCGTCAAACGAACTAGTCTTGATCCCGTAATCGTCAGAAACTGAGAGCAGCTGTTTTAATGCAGGACCTTCGTATTTGACGGCTGTTTTGCTTTCCTCATTCAGTTGTTTTTCAATGCCATTGCCTGCTTGCGCGCTGCCTTTCGGAATCGTAATGGCGGCAAACTTCTTGCTCTCCAGATCCCATCTGTAGATTTTTACCTTGTCCCCGGCGTCGCGCAGCGAGCCTTTTAAATAGCCAAAAGGCATGATCGGCTCGAAGCGGTCCACGAGAATATTGTGCTCGACGTCTCTGTGCAGCTGCGGAGCTTTGGTCATACCGTAAAGAGCGTTGCGGCATACATATGAGCCGTGGATTTGATCCGGCAGTCCTAAGAAAAGTACCTGCGGGTCGCCCTCGATTTCAGTCTTATATAGTTTGTCCAGCTCCTGCCTAATTGCATTCGACTGTTCGCCTGCGGTGACCCAGGCCTGATTATTAGTCCAGAGCATTGCTGCTGCCGCTGTGACAAAAAGCGCTCCCCAGACGATGCGCAGCCGATTGGCAGCGCGCAGCCAGGTTACAGGATTGCCAACCATGCGTACGGTTGTGAATCCGAGCGCCATCAGTAGAGAAAGTGGCACTGTGGCTAGATAAGCAAGACGGCTGCCTTGCAAATCGTCGGCGATGGCGAAGATCTTGTATACGGGAATGAGAGCAAAAGCCAGCCAGACAGCAGTGAAGAAGAAGACGGGAATGATTTTTCGCAGGGTGACGAAATTAGTAAGCGCGGAGACGACAATGAAGCCGAGCGAAACTTGCCAGAAAATCAGCAGCGCGTTTTTCGTATCGAAGAAGTCTTTATTGGCTGGAATCAGCAAAATCTTGAGAGCGTGCAGCCAGCCGTAGACGAATTCTTTCATGTTTGAAATGAAGAAGAGCGAGTCGTCATAGCCGCCGACAAATGTTCCCAGTGCATTGAGACGCACCGCAAAATAAAGTGCGATAACAACTGCAAAAGGAATAATGGCCTTTATGGCGTTTATCGCTCCTGCTATCAAATTATTTCGATTGCCACCCTTCTGCCACCAGAGAAGAACCTCATAAGCAGCCATAGTTGCCGGCAACGTGATTGCCATCTCTTTAGAGAGCAGCCCGAGCATGAGCGCCACTATAGACCCGGCACACCAGAAAATGGATTTGCCGTCGCGCCACTGCATGTAGCACCAGAACGAAACGACAATGAAAGTGGTGACTATGGTATCGACCCGTCCGGTTATCCAGGAAACCGCCTCGGGATGCAACGGGTACAGACCAAATATTATTGATGCGAAGAAGGCGAAAGAGACGGCGCTGCCGCGAATTTGAGGCGGGCTCTTTTCTTCGGATGACCCACCGGCAAATAGATTTCCCAAGCGCAGTGCAACAAAGAAAAGAGTGACCGTGGAGGTGAGATGAAAGAGTAAATTGGTGATGTGAAATCCCAGTCCATTTAAACCCCAGACCATATAGTCCGTGACCATGAAGATCGAGATCAGTGGGCGATAGAATTTAGTAGTCGTCCCGTCCAGCCAGGAAGAGTAGAAGTTCTTCCAGATCAGCGTGGGGTAAGCCATGGCTTGCTTGAGCCATGTCAAATGTACAAAATCATCGCCCGAGAAAAAATTGAACAGAACAGGCAGGTAGCACAGTAGCGTTGCCAGTGCGACGATAAAGACCAAGATCCCCTGCGTGTTTTTCCGAACAGTCGAGGAGCTGTCAGGCTGACCCGGCTGCCGTGCTTCACTTTCATTTCTGGTTTGATCTAGCACATTCACGATTTCAATTTAGCGCTTGCATCAAGCGTGAGCTATAAATAGATCTTTCGGTGCCGGTTTTAGCTTGGCACTAGTTTTTGTTTTCCATTGCGACGTCGTAGGCTGGGCGGTCTTCGATGTGGCAGCGGACTTCCTCGCGCGCTTTCAGCACTTTTGCAGGCATGCCGGCCACAACCATTCCCGGTGGCACGTCGTGAGTAACCACTGAAGCACCTGCAACTACACTCTTGGAGCCGATTCTAACGCGTGGAAGAATGAGAACTTTTGCCCCGATGATCACGCCCTTTTCCAGATAAGGACCTTCTCTGCCCTTCTGGCAGGGAGGATGCATGCTGTCTACTGTGCAGGACATCGGATAGAAGTGAACGTCATCCTCGCAGGTCGTGAAGGTGGCGATGAAGACGTTGTTGTGAAAGCGGCAGTTGTTGCCGACTGTCATTTGTCCATCCGATTGAGCCATAGTTCCGAATGAGCACATGTCTCCGAAAATGCTTTTCTCGCGAATCACCGCGCGGTGTCCGGTCTGGAAACCTTTGCCGATTTTGCAATCAGCGTAGATTATGGTTCCAGAGCGGATCGTAGAGTTGTCGCCTATTACAAGCGAGGGATTTTTGTAGGTCGGATCGCTCAAATATCCGGACAGTCTCTCGCCCAGTACGCACTGTGCGCCAACATATGAGTTGGCGCCTAATTTCACGTTCTCATAAATAATCGCGCCCGGCTCGATTATGCAGTTGTCGCCAATAGTGGCTCCTGCATAAATGAGCACATCATCGTGAATGCGCGTATTAGCGCCGATTTTGGCATCCTTGCTGATGCGCGCGTTTTCGGTCGAACTGGTTTTTGTTGTCATTTTGCCGCAGGCTCCATTCTACGGCGAGGCTAGGCCTGCCGCTTAGATGCTGACGGGCGGTGTCGGAGCGGCAACATGCGGCACGACAACTTCACCAGTCATTATTTCAGTAATCGCTTGTCCAACTGCTTGAATCTCCTGATCCTTGAGTTCGGGGAACATCGGCAGTGAGAGCACTTCTCCAGCCAATCTTTCCGTGATCGGGAAATCACCCTGCTTGTAACCATAGCCCTGGAAGGCTTCCTGCAAGTGCAGCGGGACTGGGTAATAGCACATAGAGCCGATTCCACGTTTGGCCAGACCATCGATCACTTGCTGGCGCATGGTGGTGCCTTTGGTGTCGAAATTGGTTTCAAGCACGCGAATCGTGTATTGATGCCAGACATGCCTGTAATCAGATTTGACTGCAGGGTTCGGCAGAATGATATTGGGCACGTTCTTCAACGCTTCGAAGTATTTGCCGGCAATAGCGCGGCGCTTTTCAGTCCAGTCGTCCAGGTGACGCAACTTGGTGAGCAGAACTGCAGCCTGGATTTCGTCGAGACGGCTATTGACGCCAAGCTCTTCATGGAAATAGCGTTGCTTGGAGCCATGTGCTCTCAAACAGCGCAGGCGTTCGGCTAATTTATCGTTGTCGGTGACGATCATACCGGCGTCGCCGCAAGCTCCCAAATTCTTGGTCGGGTAGAAGCTGATGCAGGCCGCATCCCCGAAACAACCAGTCGGTTTTCCTTTATATGTGGCTCCGATTGCTTGTGCGTTGTCTTCTACAATCTTCAGAGCGTAGCGATCGGCAAGAGCCATGATTGGATCCATGTCCGATGCCTGTCCGTACAAGTGAACCGGAATAATGGCCTTGGTCTTGGGCGTTATTACCCGCTCGATCGCTTTGGGATCGATATTGAAAGTCTTTTCGTCCACATCGACAAACACAGGTTTTGCGCCGTGCATGAGGATGGCTTCAATAGTGGCTGCAAAAGTGAACGGGGTGGTTATCACTTCATCGCCAGGACCGACATCGAGCGCCCAGAGGGCCAGAATCAAGGCATCGGTTCCATTGGCCACGCCAATCCCGTGCTTGACGCCGCAAACCTTGGCGATTTGCTCTTCGAGGGTCTTATTCTTCTGTCCCATGATGTAATTGCCGCTGCGCAATACTTCCAAGACTGCGGCTTCCAGATCGGCGGCTATTTGAGGGTATTGCTCCTTGGCGGAGAAAATCGGGATATTGTTGCTCATGACAAGTGTGCTTCCAGTCCTTTTTAACTCGGTCTGCCCGTGTTCGGAACTGGCACATACTATCCGGTCTGATCATGGCATCCAAGATGAAGTTGATAAGAATGGACTATTAGACAGTCTGATATCGGTTTAATGTCTCAAAAGGGCGGCCGGCTGGATTTTGCATCACTCGGTATCGATTATTAGACTCTATTAAATCGGGTCCATATTTTTCTACAAAAAAAGAAGGAGGACATTGTCCTCCTTCAATAATGTGTCCTGTTTAACAGGGCGACTAGCGCTTGCCTTTTCCTGCTACTGCAACAGTGCGGGAAAGTGCGTTGGTTACGAACAGGTTGAGGCTGACGCCTTCTTTTTCTGCGCGGTCAACGAGTGCTTGGTGGAGCGACTTGGGCAGACGCACCGTGAACTTGCCGCTGAATTTCGTGTAATCGGAATCCGAGCGAGCTGCTGCGGGACGAGTAGCCTTGGCTGCATGCTTGGTTACGTTCTTGCGGGCAACAACCTTGCGAGCTGCAACTTTCTTGTGTGCCGGTTTCGCTGCTTTGGCCTTCGGTGCGGCTTTAGCTTTGGACTTGGCAGACTTACTCTTGGAACTGGCCATGATTCACTCCTTTTGCTTTGGGGATCTTTAGGCACTGCTCGGGCAAAATTCCGATTGGTGCGCAAGGCAATTCGGCAAACCGAAATGCCCAGCCGTGCCGCCAAATACATGTCGGGCGACTCGCTAAGTTGGTATGCCACCTACCACCATTTCAGGTGGCATATAGATTGTACCAAAGGGGGCTATGTCTTTAACCGCTCTTTGGATATATTCTTCGCCGGTGATACCAGGGGTGATAGCGAAAACCCCGCTCCACCGCTGGTGCGCACCACTTTTGATGGCTGATACCACCAAGTTAAAAAGTTACAGAGTATTACCGATGGTGCCTTTTTCGGGCTAGAAAAATGCGTCGACCGTCACATAAAGACCCGCTTTTCATAACGATCGGCAGATACCTGAAAAATGTTCCGGGCATTTACCTGAGTTTGGGAAGCGACAGATGCCTGCAAAAGATTGAAATTACCTGCCGCCTTTGCCAGGTTTTCACCCCGTGGTGCTGAATTTGGTGCGAAAACAGTGCCGAATCCGGTGCCAAATCGGAAAAATTTCAGTATCGAATCCGGCGCTGAATCTGGTGGCGAAAGAGCTGGGTGTAAATGGCTAAAGCCTAACTCTGTTTATGTTTTGACGCTTTGACTAGTGCCTGGTCCAGCACCGGCCAGGGTGCGGCGAAGGCCCCTCGGATGCATTTTCGCCCTTTGGTTGGAACGGGTTTGCCGTACACATGTCTGGTATTGTCGTCTCAAACGAGAGAATTGCTCCCATTCAAGTCCGAAAGCCAGACCGGCCACAATGTCTGTAAAA
>CAZBOX010000277.1:0-7907 GCA_964493595.1 uncultured Candidatus Obscuribacterales bacterium
TTCACCTCGAACACCCAGAGCTTGGATGTGCAATATCCCATTCTTGCCAGTTGCTCTTCGCACCAATTGAGAAGCTCTGCGCCGTGTCCTCGCTGCCAGACTACCGGGTGCAAATAGATGCGGCCGACTTCGCCAAAAGAGCCGTCAGCATCATCGTCGCGCGGAGCAGATGCTGAAACCAGCCCGACGATTTGCTCACCACGAACCAGCACGCTGGTCACACACTCAGGATCGGCAAATCTTTCCTTCCACAATTTCTCGAAGTCATCGAGCGATCTTGAATTCGCATACTCAGGAGCTGAATCGATGAAAGTCGCTCTCAGTGAATCGTGATGTACTGCAGCCAGTGCATATGAATCAGACTGTCCAGCCAGGCGCATCCGGCACGGCTGCTCTTCGCGATAGAGCAAGTAGGACGGGTGCAACAGTCCGGTCGGCTCATAAAACTGTGCGGGGATGCCGATAAAACCAAGCTTGCGAAGCACGTTTCTGGACGGCTTATTCTCAGGATGATGCCCAGCGAAAAGCGCATTTTTCTTGAGAATTGAAAACGCGTGGTCAATTACAGCTTGCGCCGCTTCGGTCGCGTAGCCCCTGTTCCAGTGCTCCGGAATCAGATGAAAACCGATTTCTGCGATTTCACTCTTGTCGCCATACGGTCTCAGTCCGCAGCAGCCGACCAAGTCTCCGCTGTGAGTAAAGACTGGCCAATACTGGAGTCCATGTTCTTGCGACTGCTTAATTTCGCGCTCCAGGCGGCGAGCAACCTCTTCTCTAGACATTGGCTCGTTGCTGAAAAGCCTGGTCACACGGGAGTCTCCCCAGAGCTTCAGGGTAAGCTCGATATCCTCCGCACGCCAGCGGCGAAAGCGCAAGCGTTTTGACTGCAAGAAAAAGTCGCTGCCATCTTGATTCATCATTGAATAGCCTGCGGTTTGTTCGATGAGATCAGCATCGAGTCCAATTCATCGAGAGTCTTCAAACGTCTGGCCAGAATTTGTTCAGGCAACTCCCCCTTCTTTCTCATTCGCGTACGATGGCGAATATCATCGTATAACCAGTAAGTGGTCAAGCCGAGAGAGAGTCCGGTACCGGCAGTAGAGCTTACTGCTCCTGCTAAAAGCAAATTGTTCTGAGCCCTGTCTCTATTTCTGAGACGATTACTGATGGATGCCATTCCAAGGACATCCTGACTCAAGTAAGTACCGGAAATCAAAGGGCCGGTCAGTTCTCCTTGCAGCGCCACCTTATTGTTATGCCTAATGTCTTCGAGACTCTCATCGATACTCTTGTCGTAGCGCGCAGACCAGAGGGCATAAGCAGAAGTACGATTCTGCACTGAAGTTGTGCCCTCGAGAATGGAAATATCTTTGGTCGAGACTTCTCTGTTCAATTCGCTCATCGCTACTTTAGCGTCCGCTTCTGCATCTTTCAGTGATTCTTGAAACTTCTTCTGCAAGCGCTGACGCCAGTATCTAGCGAAGAGATAGTAAGAGCGGCAGCTGGCTGGAGCGCTGGCAATTCCCAGACCATCTCCCACTATCCCGGTAACAACGGACGGACTGGTAAAACGATCGCTTTTGAATGACTTCAAACTGAGCAGATACGAAGCCAGGTATAAACTGTCGGCCGCCAGGTCGAGAGCATAGTAAACGTTATAGCTCGATTGAAGCGACTTGATATCGGAGTAAACATCGGCGAACTCGGAAAGACACCAGTCGCGAAAGCACTTCAGGACTCGACCCTCCACCTGATAAACTCGGCCGAGATCAGAATCGGGAAACTTGGCCACCAGGGCATCGCGTTGAGCACGCAGAGAGTCTATCTCCTGCACTCGTTTAATCACCTCTTTGACCGCGGCGCCGGGACTCTTCTTCAGAAGTATGTTTTTCAGAGCTGTATAGCCGTTGGAGCCAAATTCCAAGCCGACGCTTCCAGCATCCAATAAGATGGCCACTATGCCGACTCTTATTGCACGACGATTTTCGCCGTCGGTAATCCTTTCAGGATGGTGAACGTTCGCGCCCGAAATCTTCACCAGCCAGATACTCGAGGCCAAACCTACGGCAGCAGAGGCAATCTGCCCCGCGGCGAAGCGGATGCGTTGAGTTTTTGGAACCTGACTGCCATAAACGCGGTATTGCAGGTAGTACCGCTCGAGGTCGATTTCTTTGTGCAATATCTGGTTGGTTATTGCATCGATCTGGCGCTCTTCATCGACAGGCAAGGCTGCAAATGAACTCGAGCAGCACAAAACTTGTAAGCTGAGAAATGCCGCCGCAATCTTGCGAACAAAGATTCCCCACCGTTTTTCAAGCTTGCGCGACATCTGCAACAACTCTGGCACCGTCGACAAGTTTATCCCATCTTTCGCGTGCCAACAGGTCAGCGACCAGCGCCGTCCAACCGGTTTGATGATCGGCTCCCAGCCCCCTGCCCGTCTCCGGATTGAAATACTCATAAAAGAGCACCAGATTTTTCCAATTCGGGTCTTCAGCGTATTTGGTCTGTTTACCGTTGCAAGGACGAACACCATTCTTGTCCGGCAGAAATATTGAGGACAGGCGGCGCGCTATTTCTTGAGAAACCTGCTCGAGGTTCATCATATTTCCCGACCCTGTCGGGCACTCGACCTTCAAAGAGTCGCCGTAAAAATGGTAATAGCGAAGCAACGCCTCAACAATCAAATAATTGAGCGGAAACCAGATTGGTCCTCGCCAATTGGAGTTGCCACCGAACATTCCAGTGTCGCTTTCATCGGGCATATATTCGACTCGGTGCTCTCGCCCACCGGCGTAAAACGAGTAGGGATGCTTCTCATGATATTTCGACAGCGAGCGAATGCCATAGGGTGAGAGAAATTCATTTTCGTCAAGAAGATAGGCAAGCAGCCTCTCCAAGCGTTCGCGAGAGGGAATCGCCAGAATTCTTACATTGTGATCTTCGGCTGCATATGTGATCGATTTCGACAAGTCAGCACGATATCTCAAGAACCACTTCATGCGCTTATAAAAATTAGGCATGCATGAAAGTTGGCTCTCTTCGAAAGTGTGCACCGCGATTAGTGGCAGCAGCCCGACCAAAGAGCGAATTTTCAAACTAATATTCTTGTCGTCGACATGGATCTGATCGTAATAGAAGCCATCCTTTTCATGCCAGAGTCCATTGCCTCCCAGACAATTCATGGCATCAGTAATTGAGACGAAATGCTCGAAAAAACGCGAAGCCATATCTTCATAGACAGGATTCTCCTGCGCCAGCTCCATTGCCATACGGAACATGTTCAAACAAAAAACCGCCACCCAGGCTGTGCCGTCCGCTTGTTCAAGAACCCCGCCGGTAGGCAGTTTTTGCGACCTGTCGAAAGCACCGATATTATCCAGTCCCAGAAATCCGCCAGAAAAAAGATTGTTTCCTTCCAAATCTTTCCTGTTCACCCACCAGGTGAAATTGAGCGTGAGCTTTTGAAAAATGCTTTCCAGAAATACTCGATCAGGTTCTCCCGTATAGCGCTCTGACTTATAGATATGCCAGGCAGCCCAGGCATGAACGGGCGGGTTTACGTCGCTGAAATTGAATTCGTAGGCTGGTATTTGACCGTTAGGATGCATATACCATTCACGCAGAAGAAGAAGAATCATCTGATCTTTGGCAAAATAGGCATCCATGTCCGAAAACGGAATCATATGGAATGCCAGGTCCCATGCGGCAAACCAGGGATACTCCCACTTATCCGGCATGGAAATTATGTCGCGATTGTAGACATGCTTCCAGTCTTTATTGCGCCCCTGCTTACGCTCCCAGGGCGGCTCCGGTTGGTTCTTATCCCCATCCAGCCAGTCCGGTATTACATAGTGATAAAACTGTTCGGTCCAGAGCAAACCTGCATAGGCCTGACGAGCAACCAGTTTTTCCTCTGTGGTCAAGGTCGGGTGAATTACGCCGTCTTTATAATAAAGGTCATCTGCCTCGGCTTGGCGAACAAGAAATAGTTTGTGAAACTCCTGATCGAAGCAATCCGCAGGGCGCTCTTCTTGAGAGAAGAGGCGCAGATTGACTGTGCACGAATCCTTGGCACCAATTTCTAAAACATAGTGAGGGGCGAATTTAGTGCCGACAAGTGCCGGGTTGACGGCTGTTTCTTTCTTCTCAATCACATAATCGTGAAATGCATCTTTCACATACGCGTGAGTGTTCGGCAAGCCGAATACTCGCTCGGTATTAGTTTCATTCTCAGTAAAGAGCGGCACCGGCTCTTGCTTTGCTGAAGCAGGAGTTTCGTAGGCAAAGAAAAACTTTCCTAGTGTTTCGTGCTCTGCGGAAATCAAACCAGGTGCTTCGAACTTCATTGAAGGTCGAACATGTACACGATCATAGACCGAACCAAAGCTCCATGTGTTGCGGAACCAGAGCGTGGGAAGAAAGTGAATTTCGCGCGCTTCTGAAGATCGATTGTGTATGGTTACCTTAATGAGAACGTCGTTGGGCGTCTTCTTTGCATATTCGACAAAAACATCAAAATAATCATCATTGTCAAAAGCGCCAGTGTCATAAAGTTCGAACTCAGGCATCGAACGGCTGCGGCGCGCATTCTCCTCAAGCAGCAAGTGATAAGGAAATTCGCTTGCCGGGTATTTGTACAACGCCTTCATGTACGAATGCGTAATCGTCGAGTCTATGTAATAGTAATTTTCTTTGACGTCCTCGCCATGATTTCCTTCCGGACCGGTGAGCCCGAACAAGCGCTCCTTGAGGATAGAGTCCTTTCCGTTCCACAAGCACAGTGAAAAGCAGAGTCGGCATTCTCGATCGGTGATACCAAGCAGTCCATCTTCGCCCCATCGATAAGCGCGGCTGCGCGCATGATCATGGGTAAAATAATCCCAGCAAGAACCGCCCGGCGAATAGTCTTCTCTGACAGTACCCCACTGCCGGTTGGACAGATAAGGTCCCCAGCGCTTCCAGTTGCTCTTTCTAAGCCGATCTTCCTCGAGCCTGCGAGTTTCCTGGCTGTCGTATACCTGTAGCATTCTGTTGAGAGTTTCCTTGATTGCCGAGTTCCAAATTTGATATGACGATGGTGAGTTAGTCACACATCGCTTTCACAACCAGCTTCTGGAAGTGAATGCAGAGATGTTCGCTGTTTGTAAGAAAGCGCCCGACGCTCGGAGTGCCGCCTATCAAGCCCAGCTGCACCGAATTAGTCAGCAAGTCGTCTTCGAGCCCCACTTCAGTATTGAATTGAATCAATTCTTCCGCCCACTTTTTGTCCACTCCGGGAGCGAAATATTGCTCTGAAAAACCTCTGGCCGTATTCGGCCCGTTCGGCAGCCAGAGATCAACCGAGAGATTGGGAAAGCCGGGATTAATATTGATGGTGAAATTGGGCCAGAGCAAATGGTATTGAGCCTGCTTCACAGCGCCTTTGGCGTCGTAGATTTTTACCTTCTGATTTCCTTCCAGCGCCGATTGACGAACATACCCGATCTGACTGGAAAACCACTCATAAGGCGTCAGCTTGTAGCTGTCCTGATCGACATCGATGGCCGCGCTGAAGCCTGGATGTGCGACTGGACAGTGATAACACTCGAGATAATTTTCCAGCATGGTCTTCCAGTTGGCGCGAGCATCCCACTCGTCGCGGCTCCAGAGTTCTAGTGAATCCAGGTCGATTCCGCTTTCCGCTATGATGTCCAGAAGAGGCCCGAAATAAGTTGCCAGTGATTTGCTGTTTTCATCGGCATTGGCAAAAACCCAGGGTCCAAGCGTTTCCACCTTGATAGGCAAAAGTGGATAATCAGAAATTGAAAAATTCGGTTCTCTATCAGAGCGCGGCGCTGCTTTCAACTCACCGCAAAGATCATATGTCCAGGCATGATAGCGGCACTGCATGATCTTGGCATTGCCGCAGTCTTTCATCACTTCATGGCGCCTGTGGCGGCAAACATTGACAAACCCCTGAATACCGTTATCGTTGCGCACGATGACCACAGGAATTCCGCCGACATAACCGGTGATAAAGTCACCGACATTTTTGAGCCTCTGAGTCGGTCCTACATACTGCCAACTCTTGCGGAATATCTTGTGAATCTCCTGCTCGGTGACTGCCGGGTCTGTGTACCAGCTAGCCGGCAACGACTCCCCGCGTTCCAGCCCTGCCAGCAGTTGACTGGCTTCATTGACGACTTGCTGCATAAGACTCTCCCGACCGCTGGCGCGACAATTTTAGGATGATAACCGATGGGCTCTCATTTTTGCGTTAAAACGGCAGCTCTGCGTGGACTTGACAGTTGCCAATTGGAGACGTGAAACGTAAGGAATGCAACACAACATTCACATGGAGGGTTAACTTCTCTGCAAAACTGGAAAGTATTGTGCAGGCGCTGGATCGCGCATTGCGCGTGTTAAGATCTGCCCACCAAAATGGCGCCCCGTCTGAACTGTTGAAAACTTCAGAGGTATTGTGATGCATTATCGTTTAAACCGCCTTTTCCACCCCGACTCGAAGCGTACGCTCATTGTTGCTATCGACCATGCGCTGTTCAACAATGCAGCCTTTCTAGACGGCATTGAAAACATGGACAAGGTTGTTAAAACCCTTGCCGAAGCAAACCCTGATGCAATGCTCTTGTCGCCGGGAGAAGCGCCGCACCTGCAAAAATTGCCGGGACGCATGAAACCTGCACTAATGCTGCGCGCAGATACTGCCAACTTCTACAACGATGTACTGCCCTCTTCGCGACTCTTCTGCGAAGCATACGAAGATGCGGTCGAACTTGCCGTTCGCTTAGATGCCGCTTGCATTCTTCTGAATTTGTTGCAAGTAGACGAATTTCCCGAGATGCTGGAGCAATGCGTGCGCAATATCCTTCGTTTGAAAAACATTTGCGACCGTTACGGAATGCCGATGGGTATCGAGCCGCTCTCTTTCCGCAGAAACAATAAAGGAGATATGGAAGGCGACCTCACGCCGGCTCGCGTGGTCACGCTGGCACGTATGGCTGCAGAACTGGGAGCTGATCTGATCAAGACCGATCCAACAGACCCGGAAGAAGTGTTCGACAAAGTCATCGAAGCAGCTTCGGGCATTCCGGTTTGCGTGCGCGGAGGCGGACGCGCATCCAATCAAGCCATTCTCGAGCATACCGAAAAGCTCGTAGCAGAAGGCGTTGCCGGACTCATCTATGGACGCAATATCATTCAGCACGAAGACCCGATTGGCATGACGAAAGCTCTCAGCGCCGTTCTTCACCACGGAGAAACTGCTAAGAGTGCAGTCAAGCATATTCGCGAAGGCGTGGCTGCAAAACGCTGATTGCCCGAAGCACCAGGTTTTACGGTCCGAGCCACGAACAATTTTGACGCAGGAGAATCAGAATGAAGCAAAGTGAAATCAACATGCTTCTGAAAGAAGCAGCCGAGTGTTTGAAAAAGCACAACTGGAAGCTTCCGCCGGAGCCCGAATGGTGCGCTACTGATTTCGGATTGGGTGAATACGAGAAAGCCGGCCTCGTCGAGGTGCTCCTGTGCAACGAGCCAGAGTACTGCGAAAAAATCATGTACGCCCGCGAGAATATGGTGACTCCCTGCCACACTCATTACGAGAAAAAAGAAGACATCATAGTTCGCCACGGCACCGTGAAATTTACTCTCTGGAATAAAAACCCTGAGGAGAACAAAGCCGAAGGGACTGTGGAAGTGAAAATCAATCGAAAGATGCAAACCAAAAAATCAGGTGAGCCTTTCGAGCTGAAAGAAGGTGAGCGTGTAACTCTGACTGCAGGAGTCTGGCACGAATTCGCTCCGGTACATGGGCCCGCTTTGATAGGCGAAGTAAGCACTTATTGCAATGAGGAAGAGCGTCGTGTAGGGAAAGAGTGTAGATCTCGGTGGTCGCCGTATCATTA
>CAZBOX010000278.1:0-1829 GCA_964493595.1 uncultured Candidatus Obscuribacterales bacterium
AGCTTCTTTCTTCCGGCAGCTGACCTTCTGCGTATTTTCGGCGATGTCGCACTTTCTCGATTTCAGAGCGTTCGAGCTTCAATAACTCAACTTGCTTTGTTTTCTTCGTAAACCAACTGAATCCATAACCTTTTTCCAGCTCCTTTCTCTTGGGCATTTTAGGAGCAGCAAGTCCTGCGGTTTTGGCGAACACATTGATCTTGTCCTCTGCTTGGTCACCAATGGTGAGAAGCAAATCTACAGATGGATAAACTTCTGGTGCGATTAGCTCCGGGTGTACCGTAATCATCAGGATCGAGCGGAGATTTTCAGGAGCCAGCCGCGACATCTTTTTCCACTCTACGGGGAACATGTGATGTGCTTCGTCGACTACCGTCCAGTGGGGTCTTCCAATTGAAGTACGAAGCTCTTGCAGGCGGGGAAGCAGGTTGGTAAAAAACTCCGGGCGATCTTCTAACGGTATACCAAGGAGATTCACAATCACGCTCTTTGAAGGATCATCCAGCAATTGAAGAACTTCTTCAATTGTCGGGGCGCGTTCGGTGTCGCCGATTACAACGGCGTTGTTGAAGCTTTCATAGTCGCCTTCCGGATCGATCAAGCAAAATTGATAATCACTTTGACAGAGTTGATCGAGAATTCCCAGAGTCGTAGTTGATTTTCCAGCACCGGAACTTCCGCAAATGAGGATACCTGTGTTGTACGGATCGATCATTTCCTTCTCGCCGTCCTCACGTGTGCCCGCTGAAATGAAGTGTCGTGTTGGAGAGAGACCGATCAAGTCGTCTTCAATCAGCATATCTATCAGTTCTTCTACGCCCTGCCCGCGCTTTGCTTTTGTCACCAGGTCGGCGCGCTCTTTCAGGGCAGGCAGAGCGTTGTCTACGGCGACTGAAAATTCACTGGCGGTGAGAAAGGCATGGTCATTTTCCGCATCGCCGACCGCAACTATGTTGTGCGCAGATAGCTGTAAGTGTTTTAGTGCTGCGGCTAAACCGCTGGCTTTGTTGACTCCGGGCGGCAGGATCATAACTGCGCCCTTGTTGAAGATGATCTGTGATTCAAGCCCCAGCTCTTTGATGCATTGGAGCACAATTCCGTCGTGAGGTATCCATGTGGCGAGAATACCCTTGCCGACAGACAGCGGCTCAACTTCATGCGCTTTCAATGAGTCGATCAGTGCTTGGGACGGTGCTTCGCACAAGACTTCTTCGTGTCTGGTAGAAGGTATTACCAGCAAGGCGCCGTTTTCGGCAACAATAGCATCGAAGATTTCCCACTCCGGAAAGTGTTCCATAAGGCTGGGCATCTCACGACCGGTCACTAGAATAATTTTGCGACCTGATGCTTTGGCTCGCGCGAGCGCATCAAGAGTCGATTTCTCAACTGTTCCATCACCTGCTATCGTGCCGTCATAATCGGTCGCGAGTGCCAGATAACGCATTGAGAAACTCCTAATAAGTAGAGTGGCCGGAGCGCCGCCATCCTGGCGGCTTTTTTGTCTAACTCAAAGAGCCGATTACTCGTAAAGTCGATGACTCATAGAGCTGATTACTCGTAGAGATGATTACTCGTAGAGCTGATTACTCGTAGAGCCGATTACTCGTAGAGCCGATTACTCATTGAGCAATTACACAGATAACTACCGGGCTAGCAACTGACGTAGCTAGAACAGATAATTTAGGTGCAAAGAAATTGCCGGCTGGAAGCCGGCGCTCCGGCCTGCTCCGGCGCGCCAGCCTGCTCCGGCGCTCCGGCCTGTTTTGGCGCTTACTTGGATGCGTCGTCCAGATCGGAGCCAATTTTGTCGAATTCGTTGTACAGAATAC
>CAZBOX010000278.1:1929-7835 GCA_964493595.1 uncultured Candidatus Obscuribacterales bacterium
TTGGATGCGTCGTCCAGATCGGAGCCAATTTTGTCGAATTCGTTGTACAGAATACGACCTTCCTTTAGATCCAGGTTGCCGTCGGCGCGCATGCCAGCTTCTTGGGTTGCTATCAAATCCATGCGGCTGCGCAGATTGTTAGCGGTTGATGCTGAAATGCGGTTTTCCAAGTACAGCTTGTTGATCTTTCCTTCCAGCTCCCAACGTCTTTTGGCAACGTCATCCAACTCAACTACTTTTCCCTCGACAACGGTGAAGTGTGAGCCTTCTACGATAGGAACGAAGACTGGCTTCTTCAATACAATATTGAATCTGTCGCCGAGAGTATCGATGTCGCGCGCAAGAATTACGACTTTGCTGCTCGCTGCTACGCCTGTCAACGCTTTAGCTGCCGCTTCTTCAGCTGCAATTCTGTCGAGTTCAGCTTTGAGCAGATTTTTTTCTGCTTCAGCCAGAAGATTTTGTGCCAATGCGTCAGCGTAAAGTTTGTTCAGCTCTTCGCGACGCGTAGTGATAGTGCCGAACAGCATTCCCGGGTCAGTGGTCGTAATTGTTCTAGTTACGACAACACTATCTTGCGCGAGAGCGCCAGTGCTCATGCCCAAAGTCAATGCTGCGGTGATACCCAATGATGCCGCAAGTAAAGTTCTCATTTGTTTTCTCCGTATTTAGTGGAGATGCAACCCGGCCCACGAGCCCGGTACATCCTGTGATGACGGGGGGGACGCGGGCTCCCTGGTGAAGTTCCTGGCGTTAAGCCAGGAAGTTACATTAATTTGGATGCAAAGGGTCGCTATTTGGCGAAACTCAGAGTTTTCCGATGTAATTTCTCGAGGCTGCGAATTTTGGAATTTCCTGAACCTTTGGCGATTCGACAAACTGCTGTTCGAGCGAATCCTCTTCGGTCGTAAAGACGATGGAAGGTTTTGGAGCCAGCAACAGATTATTGATATGCGCACTGGCCTCGCTAAGTTTTTCTTTCAATTCGCTTGTCGGCGCCGAAAGTGCGTTGGCGAATTTCATTCTCTCTTCGTTGCGCTTTTCGATGCCGATATTCATGCATAAGATCCAGATAAATCGTGCAGCAGGAAACGCCAGCAAGAATATAGCGTAACCAAGCATGTAGGCTGAAATATGGTGAAATGACAACAAGATTTTTGTGTGCGCAGAAGCAGTGTAGAGCCAGAAGCTGCCGGCAAAATTGAGGAGGGATATGACAATGATCTTCATCAAACTATCCGCATCTTGCAGAGAGAATTCCCATCGGCGCTCTTCCAGGAAACGAGACAACTGGTTTTGCGTGCTGAGCACTAGACCGCCCCAAGACTGATCTGCTTGTCTTTTCAAATGACTGCGATACAAATCTCTGAGTTGATCTCCGCCGCCCATGTTTTGCTGGGGCTTCAAGCTTAGCGGTTGAGCGCTCATGTTATTTTCGCTGACGAAAGCTGGAAACACATACAGTATATTTCCTTTGTCCGTCACCTCCGGTGAACCATTGAAGTGCGCAAGAACCGGCAGCATCCAGTCTTCATTGTCACTCTTATCGCCGACATATGGCGCTAACTGTTCTGCCACCACAACACCATGATTGCGTTTGATTGCAAGTCCTATCTGGTGCCAGTAGCGCTCCTTTAAATCAGCGTTCGGATGCCCGTCACCAAAGAGATACGAGAAGCAGTTGGTTGCGAAGTCTCCCTTGGAGCCAGAATGCGAATCCGACGAATAGTCGGCTTTGAACGGCTGAGATGACGCAGTTTGGGGCGAGTAATAGTAGTCGTAAGAGTACCCGTAGGAGTGATAATAGCAAGGGTCTGACCAATAGTAGCCCCAGTCTAAAAGGCGAATACAATCGTAGGTGAAATGTCCGAAGTCGAAATTCCAATCGAAATTGCCGAAGCCGGAAAAGAGGTCGCCGCCGCCACCGCCGATATCGCCAATATCAATGCTTGGTCCGTCTCCGTCAAACAGTCCGGCTATAGCTGCGAATATGCCAATCACGATCGCGATGATCGAGCCGATGAGAAGAATACCGAACAGCGCGCGGAAGAAGAAGTTGAGCAAAAGCAGAGCGATCTTGGCTGCTGCCATAATCAATCCGATCGTAAGCCGCAGCAAAAGTCGCATAACTCTAATGACGAAATTTCCATTGGCAGTAAATAGTTGTTTCGTTACGTCGTAGATGTATGCTCGCTCGAAGCCTGGCGCGAATTCGTAAAGCAGCGCGCCGGAAGAATCTACCTTCAGGTGCGCCGAGGTTTCGGCGGCGATGATATTGAGTTGCTGCGCCGCTGTTGATATAGGTAGGCTTGTAGTGAGAGCTATGTTTTCGGGTGTGACTTTGAAACTCAGCGCATTGATCGCTTCTAGGACTTGAGTCTTTTCTTTTGAATGTAGAGGCTTAAGGAGGGTGGCTAACATAGCAGTCAATTCCTCGATGCAAGAAATCGGCGAACGCTTAAGCTGTTTCGCCTCGTAAGGTTGTTGTGCTGACGGGAGGGCTTTCAGCGGTTGTCACCGCCGAATTTGCTTGAGATAAGAGAGGGACGCAGGGCTTATTTCGGCATGTTCACTATGCGTACTTATGTGGATCTGTTTCTTTGTTTCGTCTTTTCGATGTTCCGAGTATAAGGTACCTGTTGGCAACCTTTCACTTTTGTTATCATTGCTTTACAATTCTGAAAAGGTCATCTCTGTCTGGTTTTTGCAGTAGCCAGAAGGCGCCGCGAACTGACAGGTGCTCGCGGCGCTTGGGGAAGGAAAAGCAATCTTTAGTTGGGCGGGTGAAATGCTGCGCTCGACTGCAGGTATGCGGCTTCCCTGCTAAATCGTCTTTCGAGAGTTTGAGCGCTAGGCATT
The DNA here is from genome assembly GCA_964493595.1 of uncultured Candidatus Obscuribacterales bacterium. Classification (GTDB taxonomy): domain Bacteria; phylum Cyanobacteriota; class Vampirovibrionia; order Obscuribacterales; family Obscuribacteraceae; genus QKMZ01. Next base: position 4,789 of record CAZBOX010000278.1, read on the forward strand.
ACAACAAATTTTGGCAGACTGACTGATGCTTCGATTGGTAGATCCATCTCGAAAACCTCCTCGTCTACGCCAATGTCCAGGAGCCATTCGGCGAGCTCGACAAAGTCGTCGTCGCGTGCGGCTAACATTGGATAACCTGGTGATACAAATGACGCGCAAAAGAATCCGTCAGACTCGAATACTTTCAACTTGCCGGGTATCAATGATGTTTGCATGCGTTCCCTTTTCGATTTCTAGAAGCTAAGTAAGCGCAGGTATCACGCTTCTAGCAAAACATTCAAAAAGTGCGGAGTCAATTGAGCTTGGTGGATATGCGGAAGGTATGCGCGCCTTCGAAATCTGCTGGGTGTAGGATGGAATTTGTTCGAAGGGCGTATAGTAGTAGGCATTGAACCGGATTTCTAAATGAATGCGATAAAAAACAAGCTTGCGGGGATGCGGTGGCTTTTCATAAAGCCCGGCAAGTTCTTCGACGATGTTGTACGCAGTGGAAGCTATTGGGATGGCTTCGTCTTCATGGTCTTCATTGCTTTGATCTTAGGCTATAGCGGTGTGCTGGGCGACTCGACGCGTTCCATCGACATGATAATTACGGACGGGGCGTTACTCTCGCTTTTTCTATTTATTGGAACGTTTGTCATAACCAGTATTTGGGGTCTTTTCGCAGCCCTTATCGGCATGAAGATGCGCCCACGCATTGCGGTCGCTCTCACACTCAAAGAGGCGATTCCGCGTTGCTTGCGCGTCACGCTGTTTTCGCTTGCGCCGCTTGCTATCCTGGTTTTTCACGGCAGCGTGTTTTTAGGCATCGCTCTTCTTGGCGTATTGGTTCTTTCAGTTATTGGCGCTTCAAAGGCGCTTTCAATCAAGATCATTCCTGCGCTGATTTTGCAAGCGTTGGTCTGCGGAAGTATTGTAGGCGGCGGTGCTTTGGCGATTGATTCTTTCTTCAAAGATCCGGCGATTCAGGCACGCCGTAACCACTCATATCCTGCCAAAAAGCTTGTCGGTCAGCCGGCTCCCAATATTTTGATCGAGCCGACTGGCGGCACTCCGCTGCATTTAGGAGACCACAAGGGGAAAAACGTCGTTATCATCGATTTCTGGGCGACCTGGTGTCCTCCTTGTCGTTATGGACTGCCGATGGTCAGTGAAGTTGCAGCCAAGTACAAGGACAAGGGTGTGGTGTTCTACGCTATCGGTGATGGCAGCATCAATCAGGAAAAGCTTTATCTCGAGCAGCGAAAGATAGATGCGATTCCATCCAGCACAAATGCTGAGGGATTCGAAGCGTTTATGGTTCAAGCCATCCCCGAGACGATCGTCATCGACAAACAAGGAAATGTGAAGTCTGTGCACATTGGGCTCTCGCAAAACGAAAAGGAAGAACTGACGAGCGAGATCGAGGCAGCCCTGGCGGCAAATTAACGCGATACGTGCCCTGGCGTAGGTACATGGGGCATAATATGCATTACCTCCCGGGAGGAATTGCGTGATTACCTTTTACGAGCGCATGAGCGATCTGTTTGCAGAGGGCACACCATTTGTGTGTGCGACGATTGTTGACACGCAAGGCAGCGTGCCCGCAGACGTCGGAGCGAAGATGCTCGTGACTGCGGATGGAGCCTATTTTGGAACTGTCGGCGGCGGCAAGATCGAGGCGCGGGTAATTCAAGAATCGAAGACGATGCTCGAGGCTGCAGGCTTGTCCGGCAAGAGCGGTAAAGAGGACGCTACCGCTAAGTTCTTCGAGTGGAGCTTGAACCGGGACATCGGCATGACCTGCGGTGGTTCGATGAGGGTGTATTTGGAGGCATTCAATCATCGCGCCTGGAATATCACCGTATTTGGTGCAGGGCATGTCGGGAACGCCTTGATTTGTCTTTTGGAAAAGCTTGATTGCAGAATTACATGCATCGACTCGCGTGTGGAGTGGCTCGATAAATTGCCTGATTCTCCCAAGCTGCGCCGTGTTTTGATGACAGAAATGAAAGAGTTTGTGCCGGAGATTCCCAGCGACTCATTTGTATTGCTAATGACGATGGGGCATAGCAGCGACAAACCCATCCTACTGGAGATTTTGAGCCGCTGGAGTAAAGTCAAATTTCCATATCTTGGAGTGATTGGCAGCGATGCGAAGGCAGCGCGATTGCGGAAGGATATTTCTGAAGCCGGCTTGCCGGAAGAATTGTCGAAAGTTTTCTTCTGCCCAATTGGCTTGCCTCTTGGCTCAAACCATCCTCAAGAAATAGCAGTGAGCATTGCTGCACAGTTGCTGCAAGTGCGTGATAATTCTCTTGTGTCTGGTCTTTCACGCGATGCCAGTACTTCCGCTGCAAAAGTAGAATGACCTATTAGCGATTTCGAGATTTATTGCGACTGAAAACAGGCTAGTTGCCTGCGTGTAGTTTTACCTTTGCACCTTTGTCGGCCGCCAGTCCATTTACCCAATCACCCAGTTCCCCGCCGGATTTCCAGATCAGCTGCGGCGAATCATCGTAAAGTCGATAAATCGTATACATGTGGTAGTTAGGGTCATTAAGCTTCTGGTGCAAGAAAGCAATTTCGAGTTTGCCATCGTGGTCTGCGTCGAGAGCGATTGGCTTTTTGTTCTGAAGCCCGGTAAGTGGGTCGACCGTGACCACGTATTCATAAGGAGGTGTGATTTCGGTAAGCACCAGCTTTCCATTTTTGCTGAACTGCGTGGCAGCCACCCATTTGTCGAAGATCCAGCCCGAGCGCAAGACATACTTTCCGACCTTGCATTCTGTCCATTTCAGAGAGTCTAAGAACGGCTTATCACCCTCGCCAATGTCTTTGATAGTCCACGACTTGCTTGTGCTTCCAGTGTTGGCTGAGTCTTTGTTGGGCTCGCCGAGGCAGGGAGTTGTGCATTGAGAAAAGTAGAAGCTGAGCAACAGTGCGCAGTTAGTGGTGAAAACTATGAAACGTAGAGACATAGAATGCTGCATGTATCTACCTTACCCGGCAGGCAGGAGCAGCAACAGGTTGAAAACCCTATGCTCATTTGTAACAAGCTCTTCAGG
>CAZBOX010000279.1:0-7815 GCA_964493595.1 uncultured Candidatus Obscuribacterales bacterium
GTTGGCTTTAGTCATTTTCTCTCCCGCCGCTACGAACAAGCAGTTGGAATCTGGGGCAAATCGTTGCAAGCAAATCCTGCTGTAGTTCAGCTTTATACAGATATCGGATATGCGCAAATGCGCGACGGCAAGATTGAAGATGCAGAAAATAGCCTGCGCGAATGCGCCAAGAGATCTTCCTACTCTCAGGCAGCCTACAGAGGACTGATGCTGCTTCATTACTTGAACGGCAATTTTCCGATAGCCCGATCGGCGGCAGGACAAGCCGGCTCAGCAGGGGGCAAACAAGTGCCGCTTATTCTGGCGGAAATCAGTTTTTTAGAAGGCAATGCCCAGCAGGCATCAAAACAATTGTCCAGTGTCAACGCCGGCAGAAACAAAAAGAGCAAACCTACTTTCGACATGGTGACGATTGGTTATCTTCCACAACACGATTTCCATTTCGACCCATTCACAAAAGACTATTTCGACAATGAAAGCCTAATTGAAGCTCGCTTTCTCGACTTGCCGAAACGCGAATCTCGAAGGATATCTCTAGCCAAAAAGGGCAAAGCAGAGCAAGCCATATCGGAAGTCAGAGCACTTCTATCGGCTTCTCCAAGCGATCCATATTTGTTGCTTCAAAGCGGAATGTTCGCTCTGGCCAATGCCGATTATCCAACAGCATCTCAGGAGTTTGCAAAAGTCATAAGTCGTGCACCCGATTGGCATCTAGCCAAGCTCTATCTTTCTCTGAGTCGTTTTCGCGAGGGCAAGCTCGCCGAAGCAAAGACGGCACTGGAAGGCTTCGAGCGCGCGTGCCCCGGACGTCAGATTGCACCTGTCTTCGCCATGATAAAAAATGCCGACGCACCGTTACAAGCAGATCAAAAGTCCGACAAAAAGGACGACCAGTTCGTCCTTCCATCAGGTACACAGCCTCCAAGTAAAGGTGATGCCGGTTTTTAGTCAGTTTGATTTGACGCCGCCGTCTGCAGGAATTTCGAACCAGAATGTAGAGCCCTTCTTCTCGACACTCCTGACTCCAATACGCCCGTTGTGTTTTTCCACCAGAGCCTTTGAAATTGCCAGACCGAGACCGGTCCCACCTTGAGCCCGGGTGTCGGATGAGTCCAACTGCTGGAACTTTCCAAATAATCGGTGCATTTGACTCTCGGGAATGCCCGGACCATTGTCCTCCACTTCGAAGCGCACTGCACCATTGGTGCCCCCCACCACGCGCACATCCAATTTGCCTTCGGGTCCTGAAAATTTCACGGCATTGGAAACAAGATTGGTCAAAATCTGCACAACGCGGTCGTGGTCACCCTTGACCGGACGTCTATCGTCGACATGCACGGCAATTGATACTCCGTATTCTTCACACATTGTTCTCAATGAATCCGCAGTCGCTCTAACCATAGTTTCAGAGTCGAGCGATTCCAATTTCAGTTCGAGTTTGCCTGCTTCGATTTTGCGCAGATCAAGAATGTCGTTGATAAGACGTATCAATCGATCGCAACTGACCCTGGCTATTGTGACAAGTTCCAGAGCCTCAGCCGGGATTTCACCGACTATACCCCCTTCCATGAGACCCAGAGCGCCGCGGATTGAAGTGAGCGGAGTGCGCAATTCATGCGAGACCGTGGAATAAAATTCGCTAACTCGAAGCTCGACTTCTTTTCTTTCAGTGATATCGCGGATGATGCCTGAATAAAAATTTCGCGTACCGAGAACAACTTCACTGACACGAAATTCTACCGGTATCAGGCTTCCGTCTGAGCGTCGCACGACAAGCTCTCTGTCGCTGTAATTATGCGCTTTCAAATCATCAAGCACATCCTGGATGGTGCTGATCTTGCGGTCGCCTATGCGATCTACCTTTGTTTCTCCAGGCACGATTTGCGATATGGGTTTGCCCAGGACATCATCAGCGTCAAATCCGAGAATTCTCTCGAATGCAGGATTGACCAATTCGACTACGCCACTCAGATCAAAGGTGACGATTCCATCGATCGCGCTTTCAAGCATGGCTCGAATTCGCGCATCCGAATCTTTCAAACGCATCTCAGCGGACATCTGTTCGGCGAACTGATTGATCTGAGTGGCTACTGAATTCAACATCAAGAAGAACTCGCCATCAGCCTTAATCGGTTCATCGCTCATGAATTCCAACACGCCGAAAACTTGTTCGTCTTCAGTAACAGGAAAAGACATGTACCCAAAACGCTCAGGCGGACTTTCCATGCGAGCGTTAAGCCCGGACTCGTCTGCTGTCTGAGCAATGAATGGCTGCCCGCTTACAAGCGGAATTCCAAGGGCGCCTTCTCCTCGACCAAACGTCATCCGCCTGGAATTTTCCACCAGATTCTTCAGACTTGGATCATCAGCGCACCAACTTCCCTCATATCTGAGCACATCATCTTGCCCATCGAGCATCCATAAAATGGCCAGTGACCATCCACGATTCGTGCATATTGCTTTGAGAAGTTTGGGAGATGCATCGGACAGGTCGGATGATTCTGCCAGGGCATCGGTGATTGCATATTGCATGAGCAAATTCGCTTCAGCATTCTTCCTTTCGGTGATATCTTCGAAGGTCCAGATATAACCACGAGAAACACCTTCGGAGTCGCCAATAGAAGTGACCCGAGAATGCAACCAGGAAATTGGTTTATCTTCCTGCTCTACTCGAAACTCGGTGACATGTTCATTGGATTCGCCAATCGATTGCTTCCACTTGTCCAGCATCACCTCTCTATCTTCGCGATGAATACAATTCAGCCAGCCCTTATCGAGGCAGGAGTCATGAAGAATTCCGGACAGATCTTCCCACCTTCTGTTTACATAGAGGCAGTTGCCCGAGGCGTCCGTCAGTACAATGCCAATCGGAGAGGCGGAGCTAAGCAAGCGGAATCTTTCTTCAGTCACTTTCAACTCGCGGGTGCGCTCTTCCACTCGCGCTTCCACAATGACATTGGTCGCCTCCAGCTCTGCCTGCCTTTGACAGTTGTCCCATAGCTCTTTTGTGCTAGTGATGATAGAGCGCACCAGAAACAAATCCTCGAATGCAATCCAGCCACCGTGCTCGAGCACTCTCCATGGACTTGCGTACTCAACCCCGTAGACCGAATGAGGCCAGTAAACGCCGCGGAAATGCTGGTCTAGCAAAGCTACAAAAGAAGCGGTGACAAGAATTCGCCAGTCTCTATAGAAAGCCAGAATCGCCAGCGAACCAAAGATATGAAAATGGGTTTCCATGCGTCCGGCTGTCAGCTGGATGAGCAGACCGGACATGAGCATCTGAGCTATAGAAATCGAGTGGCGCGTAAAAGAATGACCAGGAAATTTCAGCGCCATGAAAATCGGAAAGGCGATAATTGAAGCACCCAAAAGGGTCGCCACCGGGAATTGAGAGACGATGGTCTTATCCACTTGAGCCCAGAGCTGGCTGGACACAGTTAAAGAGAGCAGCATACTGGCAATCCATTCGCATAGAAGCAGACCGGCAAACCAGCGGTCTTGCATAACGAAATTCTTCTTGCGTTGCTGGTCGAAAAGGCGCCCCGTGCGCTCCAGGACCTTATCGTATGCTTTGTGAATTGATTCTGCTTCTGGCATTGCCTTTCCAGAAAACCCTAAAACCTGCAAAAGCAGGTGCCGGACTGTTCTTCTATTGATTTATTCCCAGATAATCGCTGATTCGCCCGCTCATCTGGTGAGAAGGAGCCGGGCAGTTATTTATAGGAATTTCCAGGTTAACGGTCTTTCTTGAAGCGGTCGAAAAATCCGCTGCGCTTCATCTTGTCGCCGCGGCTCTTAACCTCTTCTTCGCGCTTGGCATTGATGGCTCGCCAGACACCAGAGGCGGTGCCGGAAACTTCTTCAACCAGGGATTCGGCTTCTTGTGAGCGATCGCATTCGTTCAGCATGGCCGCGTATTTTTCAGTCAAGCCTTTCACTTCAGGACTTCGGTATCCATATAGCTTTTGCTTTATTGCCAGGGCGCGCTTATAGAAAAGTTCGGCCTCGTTATAACGTTTGAGACCATGATAAAACTGGGCGAGATTAAGGACGATAGTGGCCACGCCAGGGTGCTCAGCACCAAAGTTCGTCTCGTAAATGGAAAGAATTTCAAGCTGAAGCGGCTCGGCTTCTGCGTATTTCTGCTCGATCTGCATGAGGTCGACAATCTGGCTTAAGCTTTTGCCTACATCCAAATGGGTGGGCCCGAGCACTGCTTTTCGTATTTCCAGTGCCATCGTGAAAACTTGCTCGGCCTCTGCGTATCGCTGCTGTTTAATGAAACAGTCACCCAGCCTGTCGAGCGTGTAGGTCGTGCGAGGGTCGTTCTCAGCAAAGCTGTCAGCAGCTTTGACCGCCTGCATCCAGAAGGTCTCCGCTTCCGAATAGCGACCCATCTGCACCAATTGCTCTGCAGAGTCTTTATATTTTTCCCACTCAGTTACCATCATCTGACTGCAAAGCCCAAACTTTTAAAAGCTGAAATACTTGGCCCTTCTACTTTACTCGTTTCCAATTGCTCACGTAGTGCAACTTTTTCCACTTGTCGCCGCGCTTAACAAATATATCAGTGCAATGAGATTCCATCTTATATGGATGTTCCCCACCAAACTCTTTGTAAGCCACGAAAGTAACAGTTGCCGTATCGCCGTGAACAAAAGCGTAAGGGTGGTCGATTGTAATCGACTTCAGAGGCTCTTGAGAATTGGCGCTATGTTGTTCCAATCTTTTCTTGAGATCTGCTATTACTGCTTGTTTTCCGCTAATTAGCTTGTGAGTCTTCTTATCGATGCTCGTGCACTGCTCGTCGTAATACTCAGCAGCCTTGTCTACATCGCCTGTGTTGAGCGCGTGAACTATTTCTTTCAGGTCTTCGATAATTTTGGCCGACTCCGAACATCCGGCATGGGGCTCTATGCAGCTTACTTTGGTTTTTTCGCATTCTTCCGCCGCAAAAGCAGGCGAGGTCAGGTAGAAAAGGCCACCAAGAGCCAATCCGGCCACAGTTAAAGACAGAAATGTTGTTTTTTGCGTGCGCATGGCGCTCACCTACTTGGTTGTACGAAGGGCCCCTTCCACGTCGCGGAGGGAATTGTCATTATCACGAAGATAAGAATCGATTCGGTCGCTGCGTCGCTGCAGTTCGCCCATTTGTTGTTGTACTGCCTGTTGTGCATTGAGTAGCTCTTGTCGTTGGGCAAGAAGCGCTTCCCTTGTGCGCTTCAGGTTGAAGTAAACATCCGATTCAGCCAGGGCATTACTGCCCATAGCCAGACCAACCCCGGCTGTCACTGCAGCCGCCACGAAAGAGTACTTAGACAAATTTAGCGCCTTACTCACGCAACGTCCCCACTTACAGTCACGCAAAGAGATTTAGAAACGCTGCCGGCACAGGTCCCCAATGCCAGCCCTCTCATATATTACTGCCAATATTACTTGGAGATCACCGAAATGCACCGTCTTTGTGCGTTTAAGCATGGCAGTTTCCCCAATGACGACACAGCAATCGTACAACCGACGCTTACCAAGCTAAATACTTCCTGTCCCGGAAACATTTAATTCCCCGGCTCGTCTAGGAAATCAAATGCCCAAAACCTATGATTTGTGGCAATTATTGCAGAATATCCACCAGAGATAAAACATATATAGACAAATCAAGTGTTTAGTGGTACAACGTAGAATTAACACTTACTTGATCGATTAAGAAATCGTAAGCAAGCCACCAAATACCGGAGAGAGCCATCAAATGACCGTTTCCGCCATCAGCAAAATCGAAGACACGCTTACCGAGAAGCGGCAACGGACCGAGCCAGACTATTACTGCGCCGAGCTGGCTCAAAAAGCGATTGATTTCGCCCTGCTCGAAGATTTGGCTCAAGACGGAGACGTTACCTCCAATTCCACCATCCCCGCCGACAAGAAAGCGACCGCAACACTGATAGCCAAACAGTCAGACGCGGTTATTTGCGGACTGGCAGTGGCCCAGCAGGTATTTCAGACGGTCGATCCGAGCTTGCAGTTCACAGCTCTTGTAGACGAAGGCATCTTTCTTGAAGTCTCACCTGTGAATATTGCGACAATAGAAGGCAACGCCCGCTCTATACTCACCGCCGAGCGAACTGCACTCAATCTTATTCAGAGAATGAGCGGCATCGCCACGGCCACTCAGCGCTACGCAGAAAAAGCAGCTGCCTACGGCATTCAGATTTTGGATACTCGAAAAACCGCCCCCGGGCTGCGAGTTTTTGACAAACTGGCAGTGCGCCTGGGAGGAGGCACAAATCATCGCGTCGGTTTGTACGACCAGATTTTGATCAAAGACAATCACATAGCTTGCGCCGGAAGCATCACAAAGGCTGTGTCGGCCGCGCGCTCTTTATACCCTGCAAAGCGCATCGAGGTAGAGACAACCAACTTTTCTGAAGTGCAAGAAGCACTGGACAGTGCTTGCGACATCATCATGCTCGACAACATGACGCCAGAGCAGATAATCCGATGCGTCGAGCTCATTCAAAAGAGAGCTCAAATAGAAGTCTCAGGAGGCATCACCCTGGAGACTCTGGACCGCTACCTGATAGCCGGTGTTGATTTCATATCGGTGGGCGGCTTGACGCATTCAGTCAAATCAATAGACATCAGCCTCGAGGTTGAGATAGGCATATGACAACAACAATAACCAATATCGAACTGAGGAGCGAGAAACGCACTCAGCAGCTGATTCAAGAAATTAATGAGTGGAGAAAAAAGCGCAACGCTATCATCCTGGCTCACAACTACCAGATTCCTATCATTCAAGATATTGCCGACTTTGTCGGCGACTCGTTGGGACTTTCACGTCAAGCGGCTGCTACCAAAAGCGAAGCGATCGTGTTTTGCGGCGTACATTTTATGGCGGAAACAGCGGCCATCCTCTGCCCCGACAAAAGAGTATTGATTCCCGATCTGGAAGCCGGCTGCTCGCTGGCAGCCTCTGTCACACTGGACGGATTACTGAAGTGGAAGGCCGAGCACCCCGGCGCAGTAGTTGTTTCTTACGTGAATACGACCGCTGCAATCAAAGCCGAATCGGACTATTGCTGCACTTCCGGCAATGCACTTCAGGTCGTCAATTCAATAGATCCAAGCAAAGAAATTCTCTTTCTTCCGGATGTCTTTCTTGGTTCCTGGGTCAAACGCATGACCGGGCGGGACAACATGCACATCTGGATGGGCGAATGCCATGTTCATGCGGCAATTCATCCCCGGGCAATTGACGAAAAAATGAAAGAGTATCCGCAGGCGGAATTACTGATCCACCCTGAATGCGGCTGCCTGACACCTTACTTAGACAGGGTTGCCCGTCAGGAAAAAAGCGATCAGCTGAAGGTAGCTTCTACAGAAGGCATGATCGTGAGAGCCTGCCAGTCTCCTGCTAAGCAATTTGTTGTAGCCACCGAAGAAGGAATTCTTCACAGACTGAAAAAACAGAACCCGGAAAAGGAATTTATCCCCATCGCAGATGAAATGAGCTGCCAGTTCATGAAGATGATTACTCTGGAAAAACTGCATGCATCGCTCGTCAACGATCAATTCCAGGTAACAGTGCCGGAAGATGTTGCGGCAAAAGCGCGCCTGTCGATCGAGAGAATGGTCGCGATCGGCTAAACAAGCGCACGATTTTTCACAGACAGGCAAGTACAAGGAGTACGCATATGCCTGAACTTCATACACAAAAGGTTGATGCCGTCATTATCGGCTCAGGGCTTGCCGGTCTTCTCATCGCCAACGAACTTGTCGACGCAGGAAGAAGGGTGCTCATCGCCACAAAAGGCG
>CAZBOX010000280.1:0-7788 GCA_964493595.1 uncultured Candidatus Obscuribacterales bacterium
ATTCCATCTTAAAAAGGGAACAATAACGGGGGAGGTCGGGGTCTCCTTGCTTACTATCGGGTGAAAAATGAGCCAGCAGCAGCAACAAGAACACCGTTTAGGGGAGTTGCTAATCGAGATGGGATTTCTCCAGCCGAAGGAGCTGGAGGATGCAGTGACGATGGCTAATCAGACGCGCTTGCCTCTGGGCAGTGTGCTGGTGATGTCAGGACATTTGTCTGACAAAGAATTGCGAGCCTGCGTGCTCGGGCAGTCATTGCTCAAGGACAACGTCATTCTCAAAGAAGACATGTTCCAGGTGATGCGCATCGTTCGCGAGCGCGGCGTGTCCTTCGAAGAAGGCATGCAGATGCTGGAGGGCAAAGTCGAGAAGGTCGACAAAGAAACCAACAAGTTGGGGGAATTGTTGATTGAAGCGGAACGCATAACACCTGAGCAATTGCAGACTGCATTAGACACTGTAGAGTCGAGCGGTTTGCCGCTTGGCCGTGTTCTGGTGCTGACCGGCGCGGTAAATGAACCTGTTCTCAAAGTCGGTCTGGAAGTGCAGGTCGGCGTGCGCGATGGAAGCATAAGCCGCGAGGAAGCGATACAGAAATTGCGCACGGTGTCTTCAGTCTCGACTGTCACGCGTCAGAGCATTGAAATGACTGCTCCCACGCTGGATAAAATCCTTCGCCTGGGAGAGTTTTTTGAAAAAGCTGGTATCATCAGCGATACCGATATGCTGAACGCGCTGGAAGTTGCTCTCACCCAGCAGCGGCGTGTCGGCGAGGTTCTGGTCCAGTTTAACCTTGTCAGTGAAAAGATGGTTGAAGCGGCCCTCGAATTGCAGCATTTGACGCGTGGTCGTCAAATCCGTCCGGATCAAGCAATTTCTGCCCTGCAAAACATGCATTTCAACGGAATGACATTGCACCAGGCTCTCGGGGTGCCCGAGCCCGAGGCGATGTTTGTCAGACCGGAAGCCCTTTATCAACCCGGTCCGGAAGCGCAAGCACCAATGGCGGTGCCAGCGCCGACTCCCCCTCCTCCTGCGCCTCCTGCGCCTGTAGCCGAAGATCCCAATGCGGTCTTGCTCTCCGGCTGGGGGGATGAGACACCGGCTGAAGAAGTCAGAGACGGTTGGGGCGCCGAGGCTCCACCTGTTCAACCAGGCTGGGGTGAAGAAGCTGCCCCCGCCGCTCCAGCGCCGCAAGAGGTTCCGGCCGCAGCACCACCGACATTCGCGCAGCCGGAGCAAGCGCCGGCCATAGCTCCCATGCAGCAATTCGTTACTGCCAGCGGAGAGTATGGCGCCGTCACGGCAGGCGCGGCTCAGCAGCCTCAGAGTCTCGTTCCGCCTCCTCCGCCTGGTTACGCACCACTGCCGACGCAGCCAGTGGCGCCGCAGGCTTATGACCAGACTCAGAGTACGCCCACGCCTCCAGCTATGCCGCCCGCCCCACCTGCTCCCGCCCCCGCTGTCATGCAGGGCTACGAGCAGCCCGCCGGGTATACGCCTCTACCGACAGCCGCTGCACCCGCGCCCCCTATTCCGGAGCCGGAGCCTGCGCCTGTACCGGAGCCGCCGCCACCTCCGGCTGCTGCACCGCCGCCGCCGCCACCCGCGCCGACTCGCACCGCTGTCGACGGTGTTATCGCAGAGATTGCCTTTGAGGCTGCTCAATTCGCCCAGGCCCAGGAATCTGCAGTTGCATCGGCAGGTGGATTGGGATTTGAAGCCGTCGGGCTGGCTCAATTGCTCAAAGTCACAGGTATTGTCACCCAGGACGAAATGGACAGAGCGATTAAGGACGTCATTCGCGACTCAGTGCTTCTGCATGACATACTCAAGTCTTCCGGCGTGGGTGATCCGATGACTCTGCGAGCCGCTTACGACGCGCATATCATGGTAATCGGCGGGCAGCTCACCTTTGAGCATGCGATGATTGCGCTCGACTATTGCAAGCGCGGCAAGTTAAGCCTGTATGAGTCTTTCAAGCAGCTCGGTTGGCTGCAGGAGTAGGCGAACGGGCTATTTATTGCCGAGCGTCTTGATTTCCAGGTTGTCGACGTCGCCCTTGAAAGCTACGAATTTGGCGAAGTCATGCTGCAAGAAGGCATCCAGTTGTTTAGTCATATCCTTTTTGCGTGGATGCGCGGATACGCTGTATCCTTCTTTTCTCAGCTTGTCTGCAGCTTTCATGACGTCAGCCGTCTTGTCTCTATTGGGATCAAAAATCAGGGCAAGCTTTTCTTTGGCGTCTGCCGGTTTTGTGCCCTGGTCCATTAAAACGCCGATGATACGCTCGAATCCAATAGAAAATCCGCAGGCAGGAACGTCGCGTCCGGAGAATTTCTCTACCATTTTGTCGTAGCGTCCGCCGCCACCCATAGAGTAAGAGTAGCCTTTCATGCCGATTTCAAAAATCGGTCCTGTGTAATAGCCCATGCCGCGAACGAGAGTAGGATCAAAAACTATGTCGTACTTTCCTGCTGCGGTGCTTTGTACGCCTTCAATGATGGCTGCCAGCGATTTGAGGGCATCAGAAAGCTCGCTTGAGAGAGTTTCGCCGCCTTTTTGAAGAGCTGACGCAAAGCTTGTCAAATCAGCGTTTTGCTCTTGCGAGATTCTCAATAACTGGCAAAGCGCAGCCACTGATTCTGGCGGCCATTTTTCCATCAGTTCTTTTTCGACACCGTCGACGCCTATTTTGTCGAGCTTATCGATGGCAATAAAGATCGGATCGAAACGACCGGTAAAGCCGCAATGTGCAACCATGGCAGTCAAAAGGCGGCGATCGTTGATGCGAATTCTGAAATCGCTGAAGCCGAGATTGAGCAGGGCGGCTGATGAGGCTGCCAGCAATTCCGTTTCGGCAATCTCCGACTTGACTCCGAGAATGTCGATATCGCATTGAGTGAATTGCCGAAAACGTCCCTTTTGCGGGGCTTCAGCTCGCCATACCGAGCCTATTTGAATGGCTTTGGTAGGGAAAAGCAGCTCATTTTGGTTGGCGCAAAAATAACGGACCAGTGGAACAGTTAAATCGAAACGCAGTCCGAGGTCGGCCAGCTGATCACGCTCGGCATTGCCTGACAAAACTTTGTCTAGTTTTTCGCCACGCTTAAGTACCTCATAGATCAGTTTGAGGTTTTCTCCGCCTTCGCCGCCTTTCAGGTTTTGCAGGTGTTCCAGGGCAGGAGTTTCGATGCGTGAAAAGCCGAACTGTTCGTAGGTTTCCAGAATAATTCTGGTAGCCCAGTCGCGCAATGCCGTTTCTTTCGGCAGCAAATCCCGCATGCCTCTCGGCGGAGACAGGCTGAGAGGCTCTTTTCCGTCGGTGGGTTTGGTTTGGGTTCCTGTTTCTGTCATTTAATGCGCCCTGATTTGGAGAATAAAGAGGATCTTCTCAGAAGAGTGCCGTAAATAAAATCGCAAGGCCGCATTTGTGAACTAAGAAAGGCACTTTCAGGATTTTCCCCGGTGTTTTGCCGGGACTTTGAAAGTAAGCTGCCTGCAAGCGCGATAAACGAACATATTCAACGACTAAGGCTGCCCCAGAGCCGGCTTTACTGCCTTCTTTCTGTAGCAGAGTGCTACCAGATGCGATGGCATAGTTAAGCCATGCTAAATTCTAGGAAATATTGTCAAGAAGCGCCGTAAGCTGAAGTCAGCTGCAGATTATGCAGAATGAGGTTGAAACAGCGAAAATGTCGAATAAAGAAGCCGATTGCAGAATGGTGATAAAACCTGTGACAAGCTCGGCCGCTGCTAAGTCCGCGCAGTTTTGTGCCGGTTGTGGTGCGAAAATAACGGGCGAAGCATCCTCTTGCTGGCGTTGCGGGCGTTTTTTTCAAGCTCGCGAGAGCGGAACCTGGAGCGTGCAAAACAGCTTCTATAGACTGCCGGCGATGCGCGCATATCGCTCCGCGGCTCCGACTAAGAGACTGCTCGCTGCTCTTTTCGATACGATGATTGTGCTGTCCATAATTGCCGTCAGCGAACTCGCTGCACATGCCCTTCTCATCAGTGGCTGGGCCAATCAATCCCAGGTGTTTACATCAATTATCGGCATAACATTGCTTGTGCCTTTCATTTACTTTCTCGCTTTCGACAGCACGAGCTTGCAGGGAACACCCGGAAAGGCTTTCCAGGATTTGAAAGTCACCGATCTTTCCGATAGAACTGCAGACTTCTCGTCAACTTTCAGACGTTTTATTTCCAAGTCGATTTTCTTTCTTCCGACTCTCGTTTTGCTGTCCGTGTTGTTAAATGCAGGGATTGTTATGAACAGTTTCTTCGTACTGATGGTGCTTGTTTTCACGCCGCTCATTCTTTACTCGTTCGACGTGGCGATGGCATTCACTTGCGAGGACAATCGTACCCTTGTAGACCGCCTGTCCGGCACCATGGTGGTGCGCAGATAATTAGCTGCTCATGCGGGAAACCGAAAGATATCCAGTAGTGTCTACTTGTGAATAAAAACTGAAGGCGAAGCGGAGAGTTGGTCTGAAAACCAGTCTTTGAGTCGGTTTTAGGACTCTTAAGGCGCGATTAAATCTTCTGCTAGCTCTCTTAGCTGCGCGATTGTCTACAAAGGAAATCACTATCTGACTTAGACTTAATCCCTCAGTTGTTGCGGCTGCGTGAGGGTTTTCCAGATCGACAACCGGCAGCCAAGTAGAAGAAAATACCTCCAAACGCATAATTGGCGGATATCTGCGGTGCCTGAAAAAGTAATACCGCTATCTTGCGAAAGCACTATATCCATCTGCAACAGAGCATTACAGGATCGCTGTTGTTAAGAGGGAAATCGATGGCTGCTTCTTTCTAGATTCACCATGTTTCTTTCCCATCTCAATCTTTTCCGGAGTCCGCATAAGGTTCGCCCTTAGCTGTCCGCAAACACTGCAGCATCTTTTTTCGCTCGTTTTTCGCGAGTGGTCAGAGTGCAGGCTTCGGGAAATTCAGCAGTTTGCTTGAGGACATCATCCACAGGCAAGAAAAGTCTGCAAGGAGAAACATATGACTCAAACCTCGCACAAGCATGGTCAACCACTCATCGACCTGCCGGTGCACGGTCAAGAGCGTCTATGCGGCATCTCACTGATGGGTCGCGACTGCGGTCGTTGCACGTCGTGTAGACAATTTGCTCCTGTTTTGTTCCAGGGCTTCTGCGTTGAATGCGCAGCTTTTCACAACATAGACCTGATGCGACCCCAACACCCGGAGCGTCCGCGCTGGTCTCGTTAGTCTCACTGACAGGAGACAAAGACTATGAACGAACAATTGAAGCTTGAAGTGGACGCTGTCGATCAGCGTGCCGACGAGATTCTCGCTCGCATCGAACAACTCGCCGCCGACCTTGATGAGGAGGCGTTCGCGCTCATCGAGCCCGACCTGATGGCTTGCCTGGAAACCATGTCCATCGCCGGTCAGCTCACCGACCTTGCCACCTACGTCGAGTTGGAAGAGTCGACCGCAGACGCCAACGCGCCTGCCGCCGAAGCCTCCACCGACGCGGAAAAGCAGGGTGACAACTCTTTCTTCAGCTTCCTGACACAACTCTTCTCCGGCTTTCCGGATTCGGTTGTGAACCTTATTGCAAATGACAAGAAAGTCACTACCAAGGACGAGCAGAAGCCGGAAGGCGACTGCTGCGTCGATGTTGAGGAACCCTGTATGGCAAAAGATAATGCCCAACCCGCGCAAGGTGAGCAGGCGTCAAAGAAGTTGCCGCTTGCTGAAGACCCGCAGATCACCATTTGTATCGCTCCTTCGACGAGCGACTACTTCAAGGACAAGAAGCCGACCAATACCGATTCGAAAGACCCCAAGGACGCCAAGTCCGACAAGGGCGAGGTCGAGGGACAGCCGGTCGGCAAGCTTCGTCCTGCCCATCCCGACGAGCAGCTCGGTCTGAAGGACGGGCTCGGCGATCCCGAAGACGGCGGCATGTGCATGGAAGACGAGAATGGGGCTTACACCTGCATCATCGTTCCGTCGCACAAGGACCTGGCTTCATCGCTCCTGAAGGGGGCTCGGCGTATGCTCGGCTTCTCCGACAAGGCGCTCGATAACGCCGAGAAGAAGCTGCCGCCCAAGGGCGACGACGCCGAGAAGAAGTAGTCGTCCCCGGTTAACCGGTGGCGTGGGGTGGCGGCTGTAGCGCAACAGGTCCTGGACCTGCGCTTGAACAGCCGCTTACCTGAGTACACGCAGAGTTGAGCGGTCCGATTGGCTCCTCTCTCCCGCGTTAATGGCGTTTTCAACCGCAGCTTGAAGCGCGGTTGAACTATTCAATTCCACTGATCCACTAGAAACCCGAATTGAGGACGCCATAAAAGGTCTTCGCTCTTCGGGTTTCTTTCTTGTAAGCAGAAATACGATAGAGGGTAGTAAATAAAGCTTGCTTGTAGAATTGAAGTTGTTCGGGCTGGTAAGTGGTACTGTATGCGGTGCCATCTGTTTTGGATTGTGTGCAAATACTAAAGCATGTAGTATGGGCGCGGCAAAAAGACAAGGCAGCAGTAATGGCGCATGTTCGGATTGACCGAACACACGTTTTCCTACCGCCTTGTCCGGGTGTCTGTACAGATACGACGGCTGCATCTGCTGGTGGTCGTAAGACCGCTCCAAACAGATGCAACCGTCCACCCTGGGTGCTTCTCCATCAGGCTTTCGTCCGGGAGGAGAAGCGGAAGTTCTCGATCTTCATCGGCGGAACGACTGCCGGGAAGGTCTCTTCACCTGCCGCCAAGACCGGCTGACCGATCTCGACGACGTTCTTGAGCATGTCGATGACCGACTGGTTGAAGCGCAGGTTCTTGATGCCGCGCGTCACCTTGCCGTTCTCGATCAAGAACGTGCCGTCACGAGTCATGCCCGTGAGCAGCTTGGTGTTGGGATCGACGTCACGCACATACCACACGCGCGTCAGCAAAATGCCGCGCGGGGTCGATGCGATCATCTCCTCCAGAGACGAATCACCGCCGGCGACGACGATGTTCATCGGGTATTCGCCTTCGGCAGACGAAGGAGCCGCACCGTGACCGGTCGGACTTCCGCCGAGATACTTCACGGAGCGACGGCTCTTGACCGGGGTCTTGAGCTTGCCGTTCTCGACGATGGTCACGGTCTTGCGATTCATGCCCTCGTCGTCGAAGAGGAAGCCGGTCTGCAACTCGTGATTGGCATCATCCGTGATGGTGATGTTCTTCCCGAGCACATTCTTGCCGATCTTCTTGAAGAACGAGGAAGTCTCGTACCAGTGCTCCGTGCCCGTGAAGTCGTCGTAGAGGAAGCAGATGAGGTCGAGAACCGCGGACGGCTCCAGAATCACAGTGTAGTCCCCGGGACGCACATACACCGGATTGCGGCTCTTGCGAGCACGCGAGGCAGCGCCTTGCGCCAGAGCGACCGGGTCCACTGCATCGAGATTGCACCCGTAACCCTTCTGCCAGCCGGACGACGAAGCCGAGAGCATCGTGATAGAGCACTCGACGTTGGTCTGCTGGTCAAAGCGGAAGAGCCCGGCGGAATTGCCAATCGCGTACGAATTGACGTACGTAGCGAAGATTCCAGCGGCGCTGAAGCGACCGCGTCGTGCAACCTCGACGATGGATTTGACGCGAGCCAGCCGGTCCTCGGGTCCGAGCGCCGCTATGCGCGGGTCGTAGCGAGAGAATTTCGGCGTGGCATCATCGGTGAGATTCGACGGCTTGAGCACGCGCAGCGTCGTCGCGTCGTGCGGCAGAACGGCGGCGGTTTCGATCGCCTTGTCGACTGCCCGCTTGATCGCT
>CAZBOX010000281.1:0-7744 GCA_964493595.1 uncultured Candidatus Obscuribacterales bacterium
CTGATGCAGTGCCGGTGCGCAGCGAACGGCAAAACCGGTTGCCCACGAAGTACTCAAGTAAGTTGTCACGGCGCCGCTCAGCCAGAGTAAGTATGGAACGAACGGAACGAAATGGAAAAAGGCAATTGCACCCTGAATAGCGGCGGAGCATATCGTTCCCAAGCCAAAACCTAGTATCGCCACGAACGGTGTGGCAATCCATCGTAGTAAAGCTTTGCTGGTTCGTTTCAGTTTCAAAGGCGAAATTCTTGCGCTTGTCAGGACTGGATAAGTAGCTTTGAGTTTACTGCAGTCTCGGATTCCATGTGGAAGAGCTCAGTATAAACTATAAGAAAGCTTCATTCCCTATGGAATTTTTTAAATGCGCAATCACGCTATCGGCTTGGTTTTTTCGTTGTTTTTAAGTTGCACCGCAGCCGGTGCTACATCTGCTGATTCTGATTTTAAGACTATTGAGAAAAGATTTGCGGATTGGACCGAGGCATTCAACAGGAGAGATCTTGAAGGATCCTGCGCTCTTTTTTCCAAAGACATAAAGGCTGACCATCAAGGTATTCCAACCGAAGATTGGCAGACGATGCGGAAGAGATTTCAAAAGCTCTTTGCGGATAAATCCAAGAAATACACTTACCGCTTCAAACTGCTGAGAGTTTATCGCGAAGGCAATCTTGCTGTCGGAAGAATCACCTGGTTTTTGACAGTTGCAAAAGACGGCAAGACGGTTTTGGAAGAAGAAACTCAAAGTATGGATATTTTCAAACCGAACAAGAATGGTGTTTGGGAAATGGTCGACTTTGTGTCTTTTACCGAACCGGAAAAACCTAAAGCGCAAGCTAGACTTGGCTGCAAGTAGTGTTTGTCAGGTTTGAAAAACTATTGTCTTACTCGAGTAAACCCAATTCTCGCCGCTTCTTTTGGGAAACTCCTGCGAGCACCAGATCATATGATTTGCGAATGTAGTCTTTGAGTTGCTGGTCTGACAAACCTGGTTTTTCGTAGTGCTGGATCCAGCTCAAGCCGCGTGACGCCAGATATGGTGCAGGCCGCAAGCCCGGCTGCTCTTGAAGCACTTCGAATGCCCAGGGGCTAACCTTTATGGTGTAAAACTCCTCGTCATCTTCTTCGTCAAGTCCGCCGATAGCAAAGACCTTGCCGGCGACTTTCCAAACATGGCAGCCACCCCACTGGTTAACATAGGTTGTGCCAGGCAGGGCTTTACAGAATTTGTCGAATTGAGAGAGCTTCAACTGAACTTTCCCCCTAAGGACAGCTCTAATTTAGGATAACAGGCAGAGCCTCTTATTTAATACGGAGATGCGGTTGTCAGGTTATGATGGAAATAGTTTACTTCGCTTGTGACCGAACAGACGGAAGCCTGAATTAGACCAACCGGATCATCATTGAGAGGTTGCCTATATGGACAAGTCAAGGCGGCAGTTCTTGAAGCTCTTAGCCTCCGCTCCAGTGATACTTCCACTGGGCTTAACGGCTTCTCCAATCCTGCGCTATTTGAAGCCCACCATGTCTCCGATGGGATTCTTTGATCCCTCGGATCTGCCCCACGCCGGCTTGCTTTCGCGGCTTTAACACCCCGGCTCTGATGTGTCCTTGTGATCTCAGCACATTCGATCTGGCAAATGGTGGGCGCGTAATCAGAGGACCCGCCGGTCGGGCTCCCAGGAAGTTCGATCTCGAATTCAAGCAGGACATGATTGTAGTTCTAGGGTTAGAAGATTACCCTTTAAAGAGGGGCTGATTGTAGTTCCGACATTCGTGCTTTCACTCGTGGCTGACCTGTTTAGCCTACTTTGAATTTTTTCGCTACTTCTTTGAACGATTTGAGCAGGTCAATTGTTTCCCAACCGATAGGAGTGAGTGAATACTCGACTCTGGGCGGGCTTTCAGCATAACTTTGGCGAACTACAAGTCCGTTTCTTTGCAGCGCTCTCAATCGTTGAGACAGAGTCCTGCTGTTTATGTTTGGCAGAAAATGAAAGAAATCCGTCGTGCGAGTCTTTGCAATTGAAAGTTGTATCAGTACTCTTACCATCTCACTGGAGGATAGGAGCTGAAGCATCTTCTCTATCGCGTAAGCATCTTCTTCTTTTAGGTTCGTGTCTGGCGTGATTCTTGTACTCATCGTTTTTTCATCGCCGTCCTTATGCCATCTATAATTGTCCATGGATGCGGTGGGCACCCAGGAATGAATGCATCTACCGGCAGCACATTTGCTACACCGTTGGCTTCGGCGTAGCCATGTTTGTGTACGCCGCCTGAAATCGCGCATGTTCCGACCGCAACTACCATACGCGGATCTGGCATGGCTTCGTAGCAGCGTTGAAGAGGTTCGTGCATGGCTTTTGGAACGGGACCTGTCACCAGCAGGACATCAGCGAATCTTGGCGAGGCGACGACATGCACTCCGAATCTTTCTATGTCGAATATGGGATTATTGCAGGCGTTTAGTTCTAAATCGCAGGCACTGCAACCGGTGCTCACCACTCTTGCTGCGATAGAATTGCGGAACATCGAAAACTTGCTTTTCTTCTCGCTAGTTTCTTTTGGCTTATCGCTCGACAGAATCAAGTCCTCTCTTTCAAGGCTCGCTGTCTTCAGGTTTGTGTCGTTTTGAATCGTTCCTGTTGTGCAAACTCGTACACACATCGAACAGCCGATGCATGCTCCCCTGTCCAGTGTGATGCTTGCTTTGCCTTCTGTATCGCTGACTTTTATAGCGGCGGTTGGGCAAACGGATTCGCATGCGTTGCAACTTGTTCCCAGGCATGGCTCGCTGGTTATTTTGGGCAGCCCTATAAGATCTGCCTCGAGGTCAGGGCAGTAGTCTGTGGCGGTAACGACGCCGTTTTTTAGCATGTATCCTAAAAGGCTAAGCATCGGCATTCCTCATAGATCGTGTCCGCTGTACGAGAGACTGAAGCTCTTATTGCAGAGCGGAAAGTCTGCCACTAAATTACGTCGCACTGCAATTGCAAGACCGGTCCAGTTATTGACACTGGGATCTTTAATTGCGTACCTGACTACTTCGCCATCACTATTTGTGAAGACCATGTGAATCAGCTCGCCGCGATGTCCTTCTACAATTGCCAGCCCTATTTTGTCGGCACTCAGTTTTTCAGGCACTTGTGCCATCAGATCGCCTGGAGGTATTTTGTCTATCAGCTCATCGATCATTGCAATACTGCTCTGGATTTCGCGTATGCGCACCTTAGCCCTGCTAAGCACGTCTCCGCCCGTTTCCACAGCGATCGGTAATTCTACTTCTTTATATGCGCCCTGCTTAAAATGATGACGCGCGTCGTATGCAATTCCGCTGGCGCGACCGGCGACTCCCACTAAGCCGAAATCACCGGCTAATTTTTGCGATACCTTTCCAATGTTTTCCATTCTGTCGCGAGTACCTTGATTGCTCATAAAGTAATCAACGACCGAATCGACATCCTTCTTCAGTGCTCGAGCAAGCTTTTGAATTTCCATCAGCCTTGAGGTTGGATCTGAAACTACCCCTCCGGGACAGATAAATGCTCTCTGGAATCTTGTTCCGGCGATGAGTTCTCCCAGTCTGAGTGCGGCGCCCCTCAGTCTGGCAAAGGACGACGAAATGGCTAAAAACCCTATATCTCCTGCTAGTCCGCCCAGGTCGGCGATGTGCATCGCCACTCTTTCAATTTCAAGGGAGATGCTGCGAAGGAAATCTGCCCTCGGTGAAATCTCGACCCCAAGAAGAGACTCAAGAGCAATTGCATGGGCTAGAGCGTTTGCCGCTACGGTATCACTGGCGGCGGCTTCGGCGACGAATCGCTGGTTTTTCCATGGCACCTCGACAAGCCTGCGTTCGACGCCTCTGTGGACGTATCCGAGCCTGATTTCGAGATTGAATATAATCTCACCGAGACAGCTAAAACGAAAATGACCAGGTTCGATAATACCTGCATGGATAGGACCCACCGGGATCTCAAACAATCCGTCCCCTTCGACCGGCATGGAATGATACTGTCTATGATCCGGAGCTGTCAGAGTTGCGCCCGTCTTGGACAAGGGCAAAAAGACCGGGTCATACGGCTCGTGCAGCAAATTGTGCTTTAGACGTGGATGACCTTCGGGAAAGAGTCCGAACATGTCCCACATAGTTCGCTCGAACCAGTGACCTTGAGGAATAGTTGGTGTAACCGAGCGATAAGATTGCTCTACCAGATTGGTTTTCCAGATTTGCGCAGCGTCGTTGTTAGTGTCTAGTACCAGCGTTATGAGCTGATTGCCATCGATCGATGTTATATGACCGAGTCGTCTATCTGGTTCGGCAAGCCAATCCTTTAGTTTGCCTATTCGATGATCTAAGGTGATTTCTTCAATCGATAGCTTCATAGATGGTTCACCAAAAGCAGTGGCAAATTGCTTAAACCGAGAGCAAGCGCGCAGACGCATAAAATTGCCGGAACGATGCTGTTGGAAAGAGTGGTCAAGCTCTTTTGGCTGGGTTTCGCCGGTCCCATCAAAAGTCTTCCGACATGCATGCATATTGCGACAAAACTAAGAGCAAGCGCGGCAAGCAGTACGCAGATAATTATCCAGTTGTGTGAGTCCGCATTTCGCGCCAGTATCATCCATTCGGCGATAAATGCGCCAAAAGGTGGAGTGCCGGTTACAGCGGCCGCGGAAATGGCGAAGAGAACACCAAGCAGCGGTGAAGATTTGAGGACGCCGCGTATCTTAGACAATTCCTTGGTTCCACATTCCTGGATGATATTGCCCGAAAGCAGGAAAAGTGCAACCTTGGCGATACTATGATTCAGCGCTTGCAGGAAGAAAAGCGCGTGGCTGCCGAGCCCTATGGCAATGAGCATTATTCCGACATTCTCGATGCTGGAATATGCCCACATTCTTTTCAGTCCGGATTGATAAACGAGCAGTAGCGCTGCCGCCACAGCTGTCAGAGCACCCCAATCGATCGGCAATATGGTGGCAAGTTCATGGTGGGAAGTTAATTTCACCAGGTCGGTCAAGCGCATGATTGCAAAGAGTGCGCAGTTCAAGAGAGCACCTGAGAGCATCGCTGATGCCGGGGCTGGTGCTTCGGAGTGGGCGTCAGGCAGCCAGCTGTGCAGTGGAAATACACCGGCTTTGGTGCCATAGCCCAGTAAACAGAATATGTATCCGAGCTGTAAGAGCTTCGGTTGTAATTCACTTCCATGTTCAATCAGTTTGTGAAAACAGATAGAACCTGCCGTCATAGTGTTGTGTTGGCTGGATGCGAAAATCAAAACTGTGCCGAGCAATGCGAAGGCGATGCCGACGCTGCAGACAATCAGGTATTTCCATGTGGCTTCAAGAGCGTGCTTGTCACGAGAGAAGTAGACGAGAAAAGCAGAGAATAATGTCGTGGCTTCAATGCTTATCCACAAATATCCAAGGTTGTCGCAGATGAATACACAGCTCATTGCCGCCACAAAAAGATTGGCTGCCGCGTAATAGATCTTTTCATGCTGCGGGTCTGTCGATTTTTTCTGATTTTCTTCTGTTTTGAAGAAAGCCACTGCATGCGTGAAAGAGAATGCTGCAATGCAGTTCGTCAGCACGAGAAAATATGCAGCTATTCTGTCAATCGAGAAATCTTCCGAGATGAATATTGTTTGTTCCGCACCAATAAGCAGTGGTTTGCACAGAACGATGATCAGTGCGACCTGAAGCCAGCTAAGAACAGGGATGACTAACCTAGTTGAAGTACGATTGGCGACCAGCGAAATCAGCACTGATGCCAACGGAAATAGCGGTAATACGGTTAATAGTTGCATTTCAATCTCTCAAGTCGGTTAGTTGTGCAACGTCGATGTGTTCAAAGCTCTTTTGAATTCTGAAAGTGAGAAGCCCGGCGATCATTACGCCCGCAAGAACATCCAGCATTACTCCCATTTCTACAAACATCGGCATGCCGTGTGTTTGAGTCAGAGCAAAGGTGAAGATGCCATTTTCAATCACAAGAAATCCCAGTATCTGACTGATGGCCAGCCGTCTTGTGAGCATCAAGACAAGACCTGTAAAAAGAAGGGAGATGCCTGCTGCTGCTCCATACCAACCTGAAGTTTCCCCCTGTGGCGCAGGAAGCTGTTGTGTCAGCCAGAAGCTTACGGCCAAGAGCATGATGCTGAGGTGCATTGCCAGAGGTGGGGTCAAAACCGCTCCAAGGTCACGGCTGATCTGCAGTCTTCTTGTCGTCCATCTCAAGAAAAGTGGAATTCCTGCGGCTTTGCATGTGGCAACCAACAGAGCGATATAGAGTAAATTGAAATCGCCATGAACTTTTGCGCTCAACGCCGTGGCAATGGCTATCAATAATGTTTCCAGCCCGTATAGCAGCAGGCTGAGACCAATATTGGGCGTGCCGACCATCAGGATTGCCACCACCGCTGCCGATACCATTACCATCTCTACGGAAGTCATCATTTAAGGATTCCTCCTGCGCTCGCGATAAATGCCGCAAGCAGGCTCATCGTCATTGAATAGGCTATAAATTCTGGGACTTTGCGCCACTGTAGCTTTACCGCCGTGCCTTCAAATATGCCGACTGCAGCCGCGATGATAAGTATGCCTGCGACGCTTGCTGCCATATGTATCTCTGCGCTGGCTGTCCAAAAGTATGGAATGGCTCGCAGATAGCATTCAGCCGAAAGTCCAAAGAGAATGCACATATGCAGAGCATGAGTGAATTCAATGAGAGAGAGATTTCGGCCAGATGCTTCCAGGATCATCGCTTCGTGCACCATCGTAAGCTCGAGGTGCGTGGTCGGGTCGTCTACGGGCATCCGCGAAAGCTCTACCAGGCTGGCAAGTAAAATTGCGCTGCCTACCAGAATCCAAACGGTTGGATTTGCTTCGAGTGCGTTATTCGACAGTGAGAAAATCACGCGCAGGTCGCTGCTGCCTGCCAGTACCCCCAGCGAGGCAAAACCCAGTAATGCCGCAGGCTCGACCAGCAGCGAGAGCGTTGCCTCACGGCTGGCGCCAAATGCACCAAATGCGCTTCCGGCGTCCATTGCACCAAGCAGGGTAAGCAAGCGTGCTGTTCCTACCAAGTAGAGAATGAGAAACAGATCTGCATTAGGAGCCCAGGGCTTATAGGCCAGCCACGGCGTCAACCATGCAAGGAGCAGCATGATTGCCAGGCAAGCGACTGTCGATAGCCTGAATACGCCGGACATCGTATTGCTTATGGTTTCGTCTTTCTTGAAGAGCCGGCAGAAGTCGAAAAGCGGCTGCAACCATCTCGGCCCGATGCGGTTTTGCAAACGCGCCTTTGTCTTTCTGATTGTGGAAATAGTCAGTATCGGCAAAAGAATAATGCTCGATATGAAGAATAACCATTGAAGAATGTTGGCCGTCATAGATTCGTCCCTACAAAGAGAAGAACAATCAATGTGATACAGAGGTAGAGCAGATATAGATGTATGCTGCCCGCCTGTAATTTCACAAGCAATTTCGATGAAGCTGTAATGGCTGCCAGGGTTGGCAAATAGACACGCGTTTCAAGGATGGAGACCATTTTTGTCTCTACTTTCACGTGTTCTGGAAAATGGCGTCTGTCTTTTCCTGAGATTTCCACATTGGCTTGATATTTGAGAATAGGGCTGAAAATTCTAGCCAGCGGCTGAGCAAATGATTCCGAGCTGACCTGTGTTCGCGGGCTTAGCGGACCAAAACCACAATCCCAGGTGTCGAATTTCCTTACCTT
>CAZBOX010000282.1:0-7664 GCA_964493595.1 uncultured Candidatus Obscuribacterales bacterium
GTATTTTGAAGGAGGCTCGGAAAGTCCTTCCTTCCAGCACTCGAATGCCATTGCCAGATAGAAATACGCAAGCGGCCCGTATGCCGCTATCGTCAACAACAGCTCGAACAGCGAAAAGTTGAGAGACATGAAATTCCTCGTCGTTTGAATTTATTACTTGCCACTCTTTTTCATGCCGGCAGGCGACCAAATCGAACAACCTTCGTTGTTTGATTTAAGTTTCGGTTTGGGTTCGCAAGATTGTCTCTAAAGCCTTTATCCCGCATTGAGGCGCAAAGTAATATGCCCTCAGTTTAAGATTCCGAGCAATTGGCAAAAAGTTCTTTTGGTCTTATATGTGCTGCAATAGACACGCTCAGTGACTTTGATCTCCAAAGTCCGTTGGCGTGTCTATTGGTGGATAGGTTGTCCTTGGCGAAACCGGTTGATTAGTTCGTCTTCTTCACCTCTTCCAACGCATCTTTCTTGGCGTCTGCCTTGTCTTCAATCGCTTGCTTGGTTGCTTCGGCCGAGGTCTCTACCTGCTTCTTGGTCAAGTCAGCTTTCTCTTCAACCAGTTCTTTTGTGCGGTCGGCATTTTCTTCGACTTGATCTTTTGTTCGGTCGGCAGCCTTATCGACGCTTTCCTTTTGAGCGTCGGCAGTCTTTTCGATTTGCTTTTGCTCTTCGGAAATTTGCTTGTCCGCTTCACTGCTGCAGCCGGTCATCACACCCACTGTGAGAAGGGCAATTAGCGCAAAACTCAAATCTTTTCTATTCATAAAAACAAAAACCTCTGTGGTAACTCAGGTGGGTGACTAGACGTCCCGCGATTAGTTCCCGGGTTTTTGCGCCAGTACGTGCAAAATTTTCTCGGCAGATACGATATGAAGTAATAGAAAACTTGCTAAAAAAGACGACGACGGGAGTCGGCCTCGTTTATGAGTCCGAACATCCCGCCGCCGCTTTCATTCTAGGCGACAAATCCCATTGCCTGAGCGGCTCTGGAAAGTGTTCTGTCAGCCACGACTCGGGCGCGTTCCCGTCCATCCCTTATCACCTGAAGCACGCGCTCGGGCTCTGCCATGAGCTCCTTATAGCGTGCCTGAATCGGTGACAGGTAATTGACGATAGTCTCTGCAAGCAGAGGCTTGAACGAGCCGTAGCCCATATCGGCGCATTCCTCAATCACTTCTTGCCTCGTCTTTCCTGAGAGGACTGCGTAAATGGTGAGCAGGTTGTGCACCTCCGGGCGTGCCGGGTTGTCGAATTCAAGACCGCGGATGCTGTCGGTCTTGGCGCTCTTTATCTTCTTGCGAATCACCTCCGGCGGGTCCATCAGATTGATGCGACTGGCGTCATTGGTGTCTGACTTGGACATCTTCCTGGTGCCGTCGGTCAAGCTCATCACCTTGGCGGTCTCTGTCACCAGATACGGTGCAGGCAGGACGAGAACGTCTTTGCCTTTCCCGAATAGACGATTGAATCGCGTGGCGATATCGCGCGTCAACTCCAGGTGCTGTTTCTGGTCGAGACCGACAGGGACGAGTCCGGCGTCGTACAAGAGAATGTCCGCAGCCATGAGGACTGGGTAATCGAGCAGGGTCAGACTGGCGTCTTCACCTTCTTTCGCCTTCTCGCGAAACTGAATCATGCGTTTGAGCTGACCCACCGAAGTGATGGAGCCCAGGAGCCGAGCCAGTTGCGAATGCGCCGCCACGTGCGACTGTACGAACAGAGTGGACTTTTGAGGATCCAGTCCGCAAGCGAGATACAGTGCGGCGGTGGACAGCACATGCTGCCCTAAGGTTTTGGGGTCGAAGTCCTCGGTAACTGCGTGCAAGTCGGCAATGAAGAGAAAGACCTCATGCGCGTCTTGCAGTTCTATGGCGCCCTTAACGGCGCCAAAGATAGTTCCCGAGGTGAACGTTGCCGGTCGGGCGGACGCCCGACAGAATGCGGTTGGACGTATGTGTGATCGTCGTTTTCATGACGTTCTCCTTGTGGGATTTGCTGCAAATGCAGCGGTTTTTGGAAAGCAGGCAGCGAATGCCGCCTGCTCGTCAGCTCAGCAGCGACCGAGCTTGGCTTCGACGGCGGCGACGAGAGCCAGGCGGATGCCGGCTAAGACCGCATCGGGGAGCATCTGAGCTCGGTCGAGAACGGCGAAGGTGAGCTCGTGACCCTTGCCCTTGCCTTTCAGGGTGAGGCGACTCCTCTGCTCCTGGCATGTCAGTGCCAGAGCGGAACTCTCATCGTTGCCGACCGAGAGATTGAGGAAGCCGACCTGCAGCGCGTTGTGCAATTCCAGCGAGACGAGTGCCTGATTGCAGGCGATCGCTGAAACTTCGCCGACGCCGTAGCGGCGTGCGAAGTGAATGTCGGAGATGGTCTCGAGCGTCTCGAGATCTTCTTCCAGAACGGCCAGGCAGATGCTCAGCAGCAGCCCTTCCTTGATGTGGGAGCGCAGCCACCACCAGATGCTCATGCTAGCATCGTCGTCGTCATTCAGTCTTTGCAATTTTCCCTCTTTCTTGCAGGACTAAGACCTGCATTTCGTATGGCTCTCGCGCTCAGCGGGCGGGAGCTGCCGGCGCCGTCGGCCAGATCGGAACGAAGTGGCTGCCGGTGTGCTGCTTGCCGCGCAGGGTGACCCGGAACCAGGCATCCTGCACCTTCTGCCAGAACGTGAGCGCGCTGTTGCCCCCGTCCAGGCGAAACTTGAGAAAGCCGTTCGACGCGCCCTTGGGCGTGATCCGTTCGCGCACGGCGCAGTTCATCACCTGCTTGACCTGACCGATGTGTGCGTCGGCCGGAACGACAAGCACCAGTCCTTCCACGTGCTTGGTACCGCCGGCCTCGTACTCGAGACTGGCGTTGAAGATACGCGTGGCTGCTGCTCTGTCCTTTGCGCAGAAGCAATGCTCCGAGCAAGGCGTGCTGAAGGTGCTATTCATATGCTTATTTGCCTCCGTGGGCGTCAGGACCTATGCCCTGAAGCCCTTTTGAGTTGCGTTGGGGAGCGCGTCAGGCCTTGGGGCGAACACCCCAGGCGCAGCGCGGCGAGAGGGCCAGCGTCTTCGGGTCTTGCTCGACCGCGACGATGCCGCCCAGGAACTCGTAGTCGAGCTTGGTGCCCAGGTATTCCCAGATGAAGGGAACCTTGCTGACTGGGCTGAGCAGGCGGTCGTGGCGGATGGAGGCGTCGCGGCGCTCCAGAAGCGGATTGACCATCAGCTTGCTGTCGTCCCGCCAGTCCTTGCAGAACGGGAAGAGCTTGAGCAGCCAGCCGTTGATCTTCTCGCCGCCGGATTCGCTGCGCTGCTTGTAGATGTCCTCGAAATAGTGCGTGTCGGCGTGGCCGGCAGCTGCCCGGGCGAGCTCGTCGACGATTTCGATGACGTGGCGCAACCAGGGGGTGAGGTCCGGATAGCGCTCTTTGAGCTGACGAACCTTGGCGGCGAGCTTCTGCCAGTCGGCGACTTCGCCCTTGAGGATGATCTCGGGGATGCCGCAGAGTGTGGCCACACTGTACTCAAAGTAGGACTGCATCGAGTCCATGAGCACGATCTGCGAAACGGCCTTTTCGACAGGACCCGTCGTGCCGAAGTCGCTGACGATGAGCCCATGGGTCTCGTCGCCGATGTAACCGCGGATGGCGTCGGAGAATTCACCGAAGCAGCCGGCCCAGTCGTTCGTCGGCGAGCCGAGAACGAACTCGTTGCGGATGATGCGGATCTTCTCCTTGCCCTCGTGCGAAACGAAGTGCTTGCGCCACTTCTCGGGATCCTGCGCGATGTATGCGGCCAGACCCTGCGTGACGGTCAGCCAGATGTGATCCGGTGTCATCATCAGCGGGTAGTGCTGGCGGAATGCCAGGTCGGCAGCCGATACGAGCCCGTGGATGGGGAAGTGGGTGACGACGGAGGCGTCGCTGTCGCTGAGAGCTTCCAGCGTTTTCTTGGGCACAGCGGTGCTGGTGCCCCTCCGTCCACCACCCAACGCCTGCCCGCTCAGCACGGACTCGAACATGTTGCCGAGCGTCGTCGTAGCGTAAGGCGAGTATGCGGCGTTCACCCGGCAAACCCGGAAGCGGGTCACCGGGATCGGCTTGGCGACGACCTCGGCGGCCACGACTGCCGGAGCGGATGCGGCGGCAGCTTCGACCACCGGGACCTTGACAGGAGATGCCACCGGCTCGGGTTCTACTGCGACGGCAGGCTGTGACGCCGCTGCCGCCTTTGCAGTCACCTGCAATTTGGCTTCGCCTGCTTTGCGGCTCACCTTCCATTCGCTGTCGGCGAATTTGGCGATGGCGGCATCGACGGTGGCGTCGGAAACGCCTTCGATGCTGACTTCGATGGGCTTGCCCTCATCGCTCTCGGTGATCGCGGTCACCAGAGCGTTGTGCAGGGCTGTCACCGCTGCGGCTCGCTGCGCACGAAGGGCGGCAACGTCTGCTTGGGTTGGGATCGTTTGGTCGTTCACGCTTTCTCCTTGTGTCCTTTCGGGACAAGCGTTTGAGTCGGAAAGTTGCGCCTGCCTGGCAATCGGTGCAAGGCAGGCGCTTTACGTGTGGGGACGAGACGAACAGCTCAGATCGGCTCGTTGACGACGGTGAGATGCGGGAAGACTTCCTGGAAGAAGCCCTGCATCTCCTCGGCTTGTTCAGCCGATGGTTGGAAGGTGCCGGAGTTGCGGTTGTAGTGGATGACGCCGTGCTCGTCCTTCCAGATTTCGCCGGCGAAGAAGGTGAAGGCGCTGTAGGCTGCCATCAGCACATGCTTGCTGAGGATCCAGTCCAGCAGCTTGGCACCGCTGGTGATGCGAGCCAGGATGATCGTGGTGATGATCTGCCCGTTCTTCTTCTGCTTCAGCACCACCAGGTTGTACTTGTTGGGCTGCTGCTCGGAGTGAGTCCGCAGCATGTTATAGACGTCCTGCTCGCTGCGCAGACCCTGCACCGGCGCATAGCGCGGCACGAGAACCTTGCGCATCAGCCAGATCACCGGGCGCGAGAAGAGCACAGCCTTCTTGGCGCGCGTGGCCAGATTCGGCTTCGCTTGCGGGAAGGGCTTCAGCGGTTTGGGCTGGTACTTCTCGACGTCGACGCGCGATTGCGAGCCTTCGAAGAGATTGTGCGCACCCCAGAAGAGGCGCATGACAGCACCGGTCTTGCTGGCGCTGGAGACCTTCATGTCGATCTCGCGCAGATACTCGACATTGTCGGGCAGCGGCGGAGCGACAGGAGCCGTGTTGCGGTTGGCCTTGCGTTTGCCGCCGCCGACAAGACGACCCGGCAAGCCGGTGACGCCGAGCATGAGCTTGGCGAACTTGCTGCCGGTCTTTGCCTTGGCTTCCATGTTGCGCTGCGAGTGGCGGCAGAAGGTGGTCACCTCGGCGCCGATGATGCGCAGTGCGTAGCGCTCGATGCGGTCCGGTGTGGTGCGGATCACATCGAATTCGACCTTCTGACCGTTGAAGGTCAGGCCGTCGTTGACCAGAGACGTGAAGAGCGAATACGGCCAGTAGCGCTTGTGCAGCGGGCGGTCACCGGACTGGAAGCCGGCGCGTTCCATGACGCGCATGCAGGCGTTGACGCAGGTCCAGTACTTGTTGCCGTGGAAGTGCTGCATCGCTTCCCGGAGCCGTTCAGCGGCCTCGGGAGGCAGTCCCTTGAGGCGAATGAGCAGTCCCGATTGCGCGAAGTTGCGCGTCGCTTCGATGACCGA
Source organism: uncultured Candidatus Obscuribacterales bacterium (assembly GCA_964493595.1). Lineage (GTDB taxonomy): Bacteria > Cyanobacteriota > Vampirovibrionia > Obscuribacterales > Obscuribacteraceae > QKMZ01. The sequence continues at coordinate 5,712 of CAZBOX010000282.1, forward strand.
CGGGGCCCGCTTCAGCGACTTACCCGCGAATTTCTGGTAGCCGCCCTTGCCGTCGGGGCAGACCAGGTACGCATTGGGACGTCCGAAGCCGATGAAGACCTCGTCTTGTCCCGAGAAGACATCGGAGATCTTGAACACCATGAGGTCGCCGACCGCGTTTTCCCGCACAGTGGTCGCATCGATCACTTCCGGAATGAGACCGCCCATGAAATCGTTCTCCGGGCGATATTCGAAGTGCTTGGCGTAACCGTTGGCAGTACCAACGGAATGTTGTTCTTTCTGAGCCATGTGTGTCTCCTGTAAAGCCCTGCTCGTTCGGTTTGAGCAGAGACGAAGCTTGAGAACTGACCTACTGGGCGATGTTGCGGCGGGCGAACTTGCGAATGCCGGAGCCGAACGTGACGATGCCGGAGAGCACAACGAGGTAGCTCAACGGCGTGTAGAAGGGAAGGCTCTCGTTGCCGCCGGGAGAGACGATAAGGAAAGAGCCGAAAAGCAGCCACGAGAAGCCGAGCAGCACACGGCCGGCGCCACGAATTCCTTCGTTCTTGGCGAAGAGCGTCGCTGCATTGGCGACTGCCAGGACGACAGCCACTGTGAATAAGCCACTTGCGAGCATGTGTGTTTCTCCTACGGCTCGGACCAGACTGGCGCTCTCCGGAAGAAGAGCGCGTGCCTGTCGCGAGCAAAAGACTTGAAACGGTACAGCCGGAGATTTCGACTGCGTGGGTTTATCTTTCACGCTTCAGAACTCTGTCCGGCGCAGCCTACCGAAAGTAAATTCGGGGAGTCGAGTCAGGAGATTTCGAGACTGACTGGGCTTTGGCCGGATCCTGCGAGAAGAGATGTGAATGAGATACAGATTGAAATTACGCCCATGGAGAGTTGAGCGCCAAGGAATGTCAAGCAGGTCGAAACAAAAGGGGTTTAGTAGCAAAACCTCACTTGGCTGACCGATTCCAGAGAACTCTCAGTACATGTGAGAGAGAACTATTCTCGTGATAGCTCGCGAAGCGTATTGTCACCTCGGAGCGGAGAAGCCCGCAAGAGTCCACTTTTGCGGCAAAACTGCAGCATTATTTCTGCTCTACTAGCTTGCCAAAAAATGCCGCTTGGCAACCCTGCGCGAGCCTGAAATATTTGGCCGATTCATCGCTCGTGAGTAGCTTTAGAAACTGAATCTATTGGGACAAACCCTTGTGCCGTCAGGCTTTCGCTATTAGCGCGAGCTTGTGCGAAGGGCTGAAAGCCGGTAAAGACACGAGAATTCGGCCCGGATTGCTCAGTTTAAAACTGGTTATCTCCATTGTTTGACCACGTTTCCCGCTGTTAGACAGAAGTATCCCTTTTGTCTTTCTCGCTCACAGTAGAACGCTCTTTTAAGTCCCAGCTCGCTTACGTTCGCATCATTTCAAACCACCGCATGGTGGCTTGTGATGTGCCGAATTTTTCAGAAGCTGGCTGCTGTGTGCATGGGGAGTATCTAACTGTCTCTTAAATACATGAGAGGAGGCACTGAATGATCTCTTTGATCGTAATCGGCGCTCTCTTCGTCTTCAGCATCGGCTTGCTCGCCAAGTTCGTGCTGGACAAGAAAGAGCACGAACTCAGGATTACCTGGCCCGAATTTGCAGTGGCAGCCAGTGTCCTGATGATCCTTGTGATTCCTCTGACGGCCTGGATAGGACTGAAAGTCGCGTTCACTAATTCAGTGACGTACAACGAGTTCTGGTCAGGCTACGAAGTGGAAGCACAGTGGTTGAGAATCCAAACCTCGCGTGACGGGAGCGGTGCCCACAAGTGGGACTGCGACCCTTACGACGTCTGGGTTGTCGACCAGGCCGCCTACACCGACGACAAAGGCAATTACCACTCCGAACAAGGTCACTACGAGACGCGGTATCACCGCTGCCCGTTCACGACCGAGGAGTGGACATTTGTCGTGCGCACGAC
>CAZBOX010000283.1:0-7650 GCA_964493595.1 uncultured Candidatus Obscuribacterales bacterium
TTCAGAGAATTGAACAACTGTGGAATCCTTCCGAAAGTCTTGGCAGAAACCCAAGCATTGATTTGAAGGACAGTTTGTGGATCTGCAAAATTCGCGCTTCCTGCCTCAGCCGCATAATTCCTCTGCAAAAATTCAATAAAACCAGGATGCAGTAGAACTCCTTGATTAGCGACGATCAAGTTAGCAACAGAAAAAATAACTCTCGCACTGCCATTATCTTCTTCATGAAGACGTGCCATGGCAATCTTGTAGTCCTCGGCCAGGCCATCTCTCCCTGAAGACTCAATGTCCAAAGCCTTTATCATCTCTTGAAGCGTATTTCCGCTGGCGCCGCTTAGTAAAAGTTGTAGAGCAATGCTTATGCTAAGAGGGGAGATGCATACGTTTGCGTTGCTTCCACAGAAAGCATTCATCAAACGAAATGCGATTTTTCTTGTGGATTTTGCCGTATCGCTCGGCTTGGAAATACGCCCCCTCATGAAACCACCTTATCGCGCTGAGCCAGACGTTTTGCAACGGACGCGCCAGAATGCAAACCACCCTCCATATATCCTTGGAAGGCAAAGCTAGTATGCTCTCCGGCAAAATGCAAACGTCCAAGGCCGCCATACAGAATCGGCCCAAGCGTTATTATCTGTCCTGGTGCAGGAGCAGAATAACCAGCCTGGGACCAGGGATCCGACGGCCAGTCGACAAAAATTCCTTTGATGAAATTCTCGCCGTAACGAGGATAGATGCGTTCAAGCTCCAGAGCGTAATGAGCCATTCTCTGATCGTGCGTCCAGGCTCTGCCTTTATCAGCGGCATTGCCGCCGGCAAAGACAGTAAGGCAGGCGTGACCTTCGCCAGATTGCTTGTCCGTTGCATCCCACGTTTCGGCAACAGGTCCGTCGCTCAGCGAATTGGGAGAGAGATTGTCCTGCTCCCAAAAGCGGCTGCGCACCTCGGAAAGGAATTTCACCTGATTAGACATTTGCGGAGACAATTGAGGTGGAAAGGGTGGAGTGAAAGTGATTCGCTTCCACGTACCTGGTGGCACAGTTAGTATCACATCTTCTGCTTCCAGAATTTGACCGTTCTCCAGTTCGACTTTTACTTTCTCATCGAGAATATCCACAGCTACAACGGCCGTCTCCAAACGAATGCGCTGGCGGCCAATAGCATCAGCCAGTCTTTCCGCCAATTGCTGATTGCCACCTTTGCAGCGATAAACCTCCGTATCGGTCCAGTATTTTTCGAGCCCGCCGCCTTTGATTATGCAGAGGCGCCCGAGCAAGCTTTCCCAGCCGGGATCATTCGCATCAGAACGTTCTGACAGTCTTATCGCCAGTTTGCAAACCTCAGAGCATTTGAGATCATCGATCCAGGAATCAACTGTTTTATTGTCCAGCGTAAGTGCGTTCGGGCTTTTCCAGGGTTGAATCGGATCTATTTTTGCTGCCAGAGCGTTGTAAAGATTGAGCTGCTCGTCAACTTCGTGCCAGAGCGCCTCGGCTTCTTTTGGAGACAGCAATTTGCCGTTCAGGAAACAGGGCTTGGCGCTATCCGGATAGTCTGTGCGTTCGAGCATCTCCAACTTGAAACGCTTGGCGTATGCCTGCCAGGTAGGGTGATTAGCACCGATAAGCTCAGCGCCGGCCTCGACAGTTTTGCCCTGAACAAAGTCGTACAACGTATGAACCCGACCGCCAACGCGATCACGGGCTTCCAGAACAGTGACGTCATATCCGACGCAAGACAGCTCAAAAGCCGCGGCAAGCCCAGCAAAACCGGCGCCTATGACAATTACTCTGCGACCGTCTTTGGCAATCGTGTTGTAAGGGAAAGCATAGCTCAACATCAAACCAGCAGCCGACGCCATCATGCCTTTGAGAATTTCTCGTCGTGAAAATCTCTCGTCCTTCGAGAGAAATCTCTGGCTGAGTTCTGAAATAAAAGAGCGTGACATATCAGTATCCCCCAGGCTTTGTTTTGCCAGCGGCAAAAAGCATACTAAAATCCGGACCGCTTTCTTCGAATTTAGGTCTGCTTGACTAGGAAGAACAACGAAAGATAACCGAATCAGGATCCGAACATCCTTAGAATTTCTCTTTCTCGTTCCAAAAGTCTTGAGGTTTGCCGGGGACCGAGGCTTCCACCTCGCCAGTATCGGAACCACCAGCGCATACAGCTTCCAGAGCTAGTTTTGGCTCTTTCGGTTTGAACAAAAAAAGCGGCAGGCATAACAAGAAGAGCCCGCTTACGATTAAGAGAATATGCAGCAATTGAAGATGGTGCGCGGAGTCTGTGACAAACTCCACGTAAGAGTCGACGCTAATCATGCCGATTGCATAAGCAAGATTGTATACGGCATAAGCAACTGAGTACGACGACGAACCACGCTGGTCAACAGCATCGCCAAGCTCTGCAGAGGTAGGATTGATAGTGAATGCGTAGGAAATCGTAATCAACCAGAGTACGGAGCCCGCGAAAAACAAATTGGGTGTAAGAGCCAGCAAAGGCAAAAAGAATGCCGTCATAGCTAGCCCTAGTGCAGTGGTGGTACGCACACCTATACGGTCGCAGACAATGCTCACAGCAGGCGCAAGAAACGCATAAAGCAAGTTAGAGCCGGTGATAATGCCTCCGACCGCAGCCGGAGATGCTTTGGCGATATGAATTGCATGCATCGGGAAAAGCGGCTCCATGAGCGCCCAACTGGCAGCGGCAAGCGCGACAGCGAATGCGGCCGAAAGAACTCGTCTGTCCAGAACTATGCCGCGCAATTCAGCAATAGTTTCGCTCCAGGGCGGCTGCGCATCAGGATTTGTTGTCGAAGGCGTGAACACAACACGCAATAGAATATCGACTACAACCAGTCCAATGGCAAAGTAAAACGGAGCCAGGTAGCCAAACTTGTCGAAAAGCTCACCACCCACCAGAGGACCGACAACAGATCCTGTCGTAGCGCCTAACATGCAATAACCCATGTCGCGAACTCGGTGCTTGAAACAATACTTTGCGACCAGCGACAACCCGGCGGTCCAGCTACAGGCGGCGCCAGCCCCCTGTAGAACACGTCCGACAAATAACATTTCACGACTGGTCCCGATTGCAAACAGGATGGCGGCGATGCCCAATAGAAAACCACCGATAATCATCGGACGGCGACGTCCAAGCCGGTCCGTCACCAATCCCAAAATCGGCGTTGCGAGGAACATGCCTAGCGCATAGGCGCCGTAAAGCGTGCTGATAACGTGCTCATCAGAAATATGCGCGGGCGCCTCAGGCGTCAGCGGGCAAACCATTCCATAGAGAAATTCCTCCTGGAACAGCGCGAAAGAGCAGACGAATAGGACCATCCAAGGATTCGATCTTAGCTTTTCGACCCAGCTCATCGCTTATTGACCAAATTCCGAATTGTCCGCCCTATTAGACAGCCAGTCGGGAGATTGTATCGTGTTTGCGTTGTAAGCGAAAAGAGCTGCGGATTGTCTCAGCAATTTTTCCAGAAAGAATTATAGACTTCGCATCCGCCCAGCCAGACGCTACCGACGCTGCCACTGGCATACTTGAATACGAAATAGCGGTCGAAATCGCTCCACAGACCGCCATCTTCGAGTGCTGACATTAATTCTGCAAACTCGACCGCATTCATTTGCTTCGCTTCATTTGCCAAAAATGCTGGTACCTTGTCCTGATGCGCTCCGGCCGCTTGAAGAAGGAGAAAGACCTTCGTGGCAAAATCCGCTCCGGATATTCTTTCAGCTAAAGAAAGCTCGGATGTGATTTTGCTGTCTTGTGGCTTATCGGCAGGCTTGGGGCAACCAGGCAATTTTGTCGCGGTGATACGCGCCGAGTTTTTCTGTGCCGCTCCTTTGCTCCAATCGAAAATCGTTTGAGCGGAACTGACCGAGTAATTAGCAGCAGACGCTTGGACAGAATGTGCAAAAGAAGGGGTAACTGGGGTCATGAGTGCCTCCGAAATCTATTGAAGGGTCTCTAGTAAGTTCGGTCTATGCAACCAGTAAACAAAAAGTGAGTGTCAAAACAGTGGCAAGACCATGAATCAAGAAAATTCGGTTTCCTAACAGGAAATCCGAGCAATCTAGCATTCGGACGATTCGAGTTTAAGCCCAAACTGATTACCAATTTGTGACGAAGAATCTTTGAAAATCCAGTGAAACTATTCGCGGGCGCGTTCCCTGTCCTTCTGCGCCATCTTGGCGTTGCCGAGTTTCTCGTAAATGGCAGCTCTTTCTAAATACATCTTTGTGGTCGGCATCTCTTTAATAGCAGCATCCATATCGACGAGAGCCTCTTTGTATTTGCCGAGCTTCGCCTTGAGCCTGGCTCTTTCCATACGGGCAAGCTCATCTCCAGGGTGCAGGTCGATCATATGAGAGTAAACGGCTATGGCTTCTTTCGTGCGGCCGCCCATGGAATAAGCTTCCGCCTTCTTTAGTATCCATTTTTCACTTGGCGAAGCCACAATCAACTTATCGTACAGAGCGCAGGCTTTGTCGGTCAGACCGCCCCGTGCGTAAATCAGCGCGCCGTCGTCCATCTGATTGGGGCTGGTATTTGCTGCCGGGTTCTTACTGGCAAACATTTCCCAGGCCGCCACTGCTTCCTTATCGCGCTTCAGCTCACTGAGCATCAGAGCCTTCGATTTATAGACAAATGAATCTTGATGAGGCGACGCTATCGCTCTGTCTATCAAGCTCAAGGCTTCTTTGAAATTGCCGCGTTGAGCGTGCAATTCTGCCAAATTCTTGAGCGCTGTGCTGTTTGTAGGTTGAACCTCAACAGCCTTCGTCGCCGCGTCTACAGCTTTGCCGATGAGATTACCGCCGCTCAGGTCTAAGTCCGCGTACACTCGGCTCAGCAACACCCAGGCTTCGACATCCTGGGGATTCTTCCGCGTTATACTCTCCAGCTCATAAACAACCGATTGCGCACGGCCTTCTTTAACCGCCTTGCGAATCTCAGGCATACGCAAAGAATAATCGCTCTGGCGCTTTGCTTCAGAAAAAGGCAGAGAAATGGAGAGCAGAATCAGGAAACACGCTGTGCGCGTCCACAATCTTGCCATTAAAAATCTTCTTTTACTTCGTCGCGTGCCAGCAGTCGCTCGGCTTGCATACACATCATCATAAATTTCTCGGGCACATTGGGGGCACGATTGAATTGGCGGCAAAGGTCGACCGTTCTTCTCAATGCTCTGACGACATCTCCTTCGTCATAAGTCGTGGCTAGCCGCATCTGGTCCCAGGTGGCTCCCTGTGCCCACATCTCGGTGAGCCCGGAAAAAGTAGGCGCGATTGAAATTGGTACATCGACATCGAAATCTCGTTGAGTCCTGAAAAGTGCACGTCCGAGCTGTCCGATTTTTTCAAAAGCCAGCTCAGCCTCCGGGCTGACGCGAGTGCGAATCGGCTCATGCATTCGTCCCTCTTCAGTGACAAGGGCAGTCATCATGGCCGCAAATTGCGCTGGATTGAGGTCATCAATCACTCCGTTGATCGCTACTTCGCATAGGAAAAGCTCGTTGGTTCCTCTTATAGAGGCAGCCATCTGCCCATAGCGCGTCGGTTTGTCGCCATCAAGATAGCCCTTGAGACGCAAGATATCAGTGAGCGCGACGAAAGTGCGCCAGTACCTTGTAGTTTCCCTTTGAATTCGTCTGTCAAATTCTTTTATGCGTCGATCTAGCTGTCTTTCACGCTCGGTCTGCTTGCTGCAAGGCTTTTGAACTGGACAACCGTGACAGGGCATGGAATAAGCTTCAGACAGCAACGCCGAAATCTCGTTGCGCACTGCGGTGAGCGCCACCTCCGCCTGAGGCTCGACTTTGCTCTTACCTTGCTTGAGACCTCGCTCCATGCTTTTCAGCTGTTTGTGTTTAGCGCGGATTGCTTCCAACCGTTTTGCGTAAAGCGGCAAATCTCCAATCACATCAGGGCAAAGAGGGTTCTTCAAACGCTCGAGTTCGCGCTCCCAACCCATCTTCTGTTCGTACAAAGGTTCCAGCTGATGATTAATGAGAAATTGACCGAAGCTTCGCTCGATCAAATCACGTGCTTCTTCCAGAGTATGGCGCTCGAGCAGATTCAAGACCATACCGTACGAAGGCGTGAATCGACTGGACAGCGGATCTGCTTCTGCCGTCGCCAGCTTGGCTCCGTCTTCTACGCTTTCGAAAGGGTGATGCAGGACGACCACATTTCCCACTTCATCCATGCCGCGGCGACCAGCCCGACCTGACATTTGAAGGAATTCGGAAGCGCGTAATTGACGGTGCCCCTCATCGGCTCGCTTCGAAATCGAGCTAATCACGGTTGTCCGCGCAGGCATGTTGATACCAGCAGCCAGAGTCTCGGTTGCGAATACGACCTTCAGCAAACCGCGGATGAAAAGCTTTTCGACCATCGCCTTCCAGCTCGGCAACATGCCGGCATGGTGAACCGACATACCTTCAAAAAGGTATGGAAGGTGCGGGTGATTTCTCAGGTTTGGATATTCATTTATAAAACCATCCACGGCGATTTTCAGCTCAGCTTGCTCTTCTTTGGAGAGAAGAGGAATGCCGCGCGCCTTCTTCATAGCATCTTCGCAGCCGCGTCTGGAGAACAAGAAATAAATTGCCGGCAGCATATTGCGTGCCGAAAGCTGACCGAGCACATCACCTGGATGCGCACCCAGAGAGGGAATTGAGCGATGCTTTCGGTCGCGGTGCATTTGTTTTTTTGCACCAAATCTGTTTTTCAACAGAGTGTTTACGACTTTGCCGGGACTCAAAAGCGGATAGATGCGCCGATCGCCGAAATAGTAAAAACGCAGTGGCACCGGGCGAAAACTCGACAAGACCAGCGCGGTAGGCCCGTGAGTTTCATCGATCCATGTAGTCAGCTCATCGGCATTGGCAACGGTGGCAGACAATGCCACCAACTGAATATCTTTGGGCGCGTAGATTATTGATTCTTCCCAGACGGTGCCGCGTTCTGGGTCATTCATATAGTGGCACTCATCAAGAACAACGGAAGCCACATCCTGCAAGTTTTTGCGCTTGTCACCAAGGATGGTGCCATACAACATGTTGCGGAAAACTTCAGTAGTCATGACGACGATGCGTCCATCACGATTGATAGATATATCGCCGGTAAGCAAGCCGACTTTCTCTTCACCGTATTTGGCTCGGAAATCGTGAAACTTTTGGTTGGAAAGCGCTTTCAGAGGCGTTGTGTAATAGCAGCGCTTGTTCATGCTCAAAGCCTGCTCGATGGCGAACTCGGCAATTACTGTCTTTCCTGCGCCGGTCGGAGCGCACACTACTACACTCTTGCCTTCTTCGAGGTGCTTGATTGCCTCGAGCTGAAAATCATCGAGCTGAAAGTTGAACAGATCGGTTGGGCTAAATTGCACCTTGTTTAGTTGAGACCCCGAGGCTACTAGATTTTTTGCGATTTCGAGACAATATCTTCCACGTATTCAAAAGCTTTTCCACGGTACTACAGGTCTTGAGTTCTTCACGCCAGCGCATGATTACCGGAAACAAGTAATCATCATAGTATAATTGCCTGCAGATGCGTTGCGGGACGTGGCGCAGGGGTAGCGCGCACCTTTGGGGTGGGTGAGGCCGGAGGTTCGAATCCTCTCGTCCCGACCATT
>CAZBOX010000284.1:0-7513 GCA_964493595.1 uncultured Candidatus Obscuribacterales bacterium
GTCGTGCGCAACTACGACCGGGCCTGGTGGCGCCTGCGCGACGAGAACCTTCGCCTCTGCTATTTGATTGTCCACAACCGAAAGCTGATAGTGCGCCTCACTCACTTTTTCCTGCGCGCTTAGAACTCGCGCTTCAGCACCACGAAGCTGCGCTTGAACATCATCATCGGAAATTTTGATCAGCAATTCGCCACGCGTGACTAATTCACCCTCACGCTTCGCTACATAATCCACGCGTCCGCCGATTTTCGGTCCTATGTTTGTCTCATATCCTTCTATTCGTCCGCTGACATGCAAAGAATCGGATGGACCCTGCGCCGGTTTGTTGAAATAGAAATAAACGGCGCCGGCTACAGCGGCAATAAGAAACGCGAGAAGCACACGCCTCGGCAAATGAGCAGCTTTTTGCTCCCGGGGCGGGGCGCTTTGGCTGGTGTCTTGTGTTGATTGGTTTTGAGTCTTCAACATTTTGGAGGGTTGCCAACTGGGTGCTTCTGATGATAGTATACCAACCGGTATGGATAATTCCTAGTTAAATCGTACTTTTCCGGCGATACCCTGATTGAGCAAGGGTTTCCAGGTTTTCCAGAGAAAGTTTTCAAGGATATCGACCCGGCTCAAACCTCAAAGTTTCGCCCGAACCACATATATAAGGTATACAGCCGGTCCACAATTAAGGTCCAAACTCCGCAGCAAAATCGAAGAAACCAAGCTAAACCGGACACTGAAAGTGCCAAACAATAGAGAAACAGCAAATTCCAACACTCCGGCCGTCATCAGCGGCGGGCGGCAGCGAAGCAAGAAAGAGCAGATTGTTCAGGCGGCTATCAAAGTATTTTTGGAAAACGGTTATGCCGGCACGAGCATGAATCGAGTGGCGGCGGAAGCCGACGTGATCAAAGCAACGATCTATAGCCACTTCAAGGATAAAGAAGAACTATTTGCTGCAATCATCGAAGAAGTGACTTTCAAAAGAATGCATGCAGATACACCTGAGTTCGAGCAGCTCTTGCACAGCTTGCCACCAGATGAATTTGTCAATTTGCTAACGCAGAAATTCAAGCTGCTCTCTCAATCGCAAGAGTATCGAGCCCTCCTGCGTGTCGTAATTGGCGAGTCCGAACGATTTCCGGAACTCGCAACACTTTACGTGAAAACAGTGATTCTCAAAGGGATGGAACTAGCGAGTGGCTATTTTGCCAAACACCAGGAATTGAAGTTGAACAATCCGCTTGCAACTGCACACATCTGTTGCGGCAGCTTTGTTGCATGGTTGATCTGGCAGGAAATTCTCGGTGGCAAGAATTTCAAACCACTCGAATTTGATGATGTCGTAATTGCCCTGAAAGAGTTGGTTGACGCCAAACTCGCGCAAGACAAGGAAAGCTAGCGCCACACCGTTCTTGGTGCGAAATGTTCCGCACGAGCATAGTTTGGGTTTTCCCCAACATCAAGCAATCTCCAGTTTTTCTCGAACATCGCTTTCTGAGCCGGCTTTAGTGTCCCTCTCGTAAAACTGATTCGCGAAACATTGGTAAGATTCGATAGCGCTCGAGCGACTGCATCCGTATATCCCGTTTGACTTAAGCAGAAGAAATCGATATGGCTGCACTGACGCAGAGAAATCGCCGCTTCAGGCGTAAATGTGGCATGATCTCCTATCCACAACTGCTTGATAGTGTGAGTATGCGACAGAGCCTTCAGCATTGGGCTCACATCACCATGTATTGCGATCAATTTGTTCAGTCTTTTGAAAAACGGCTGCCTGGAAAGGTAGACAGGATCATATTTTGGAGTGTGCAAAACTAGATATGTCAGCTGCTTGCAATCGTTTAAGGACCGGAGCAACTCGCTGCGCACCTCAACATCTCTAAAATTTACGAAACGCAAATTCGTCCACTTTGAGATGATTTTGAATAAATGGTCCACGCCGGGACGAACATCGCTCAGTTCATCATCAGGAATAATTACATCGCGGTTGGCATAAGGAATTGTTTCCAAGTCAAGACCGGAAAAGATTGAAGGATCAATCTTATCGTAGATGAAGTAATTCGGAAGTGCGAATTCATCCAGGTCTTCGTTTACGTTAAAGATTATCGGGCCGCTAGCGGGATAGATTCTTGTTTTTGCGGCTACGACTTTATCAATGCCCCTGGTCCCATCCAGAGCCGGAGCACCGTGCCTGGTGGCGCCACATCTTAATTCTGGAAAGACGATCTTGCGTTTGCTTTCTCCACCTTCTACATACGGAACCAACTCTATTCGAGAAACCTTCTCAAAGGATTTCCGATACTCTTCAATTTTTCCTTGCCTGTGCCTTGTGCCTGTATTCTTGATGTTGTTTGCGCCGAGCCAATCATTTCTGATGGCCACCTTCTTCTGCGCAGCCGCAGCAGAATCATTAGCCTGAACTCGCAAATAACGGCAGACCATTATCGTAACAGCGACTGAAACAAAAGATACCGCGACAATCAGGCCAGCTAGTTGAAGAGGAGTGAATGCCACCGTCCGTCTTCTTGCGGACTTCTCACTGTCAAGCGAATCATCTTCTAAATGAAACCCATCAGCTGAGGGCCTGGTGCAAGCTCGATGCAATTCTATAGCAACCATGCCGAGATCTGAGTAACGATCAGCTGGAGATTTGGCCAGCATCTTTGCCACAATTTTTTCGATGGCCGGCGGAAATTCTGTTCCGAGCGTCGCTTCCTTCAAACTCGGGGCCTTTTCATTCACGTGCAACATCATCGTACGCAAGGAATTGGTGCCGACAAGTGGTGGCGTTCCTGTTATCGCTTCGAACAAGACACAACCAAGAGAATAGACATCGCTTCTTTGATCGATTGTCTCACCGGCACACTGCTCGGGACTCATATAGTACGGACTGCCGAAAATCTCCCCGGTCTGAGTGAGCGCATCCATTTCGCCTCGATCTTGATTGACTATCTTTGCTATTCCGAAGTCTAAGATCTTGACGCTGCCCTCGTCAGTCCGTTTCATCTCATCCACAATCATGATGTTTGCCGGCTTGATATCTCTATGCACAACTTGATGGTGGTGAGCGTGCGCCAAGCCAAAACACAACTGCGAAAAGATTGGTTCCAACTCCTCGAGGGAAAGCTGTCCGCGCTCTTTCATCAACGATTGCAGAGTTCTGCCCTGCACCAAATCCATCACAAGAAATGGATGTCCATTCTCGAGAACACCAAAGTCGTGAACTTTTACAAGATTGGGATGTTTCAAGGAAAATGCCGCCTTAGCTTCAGTCTGAAATCGGCGTGACGAACTTGCATCACTAAGACGCTGCGAATCAAGCGTTTTTAGCGCTAGCTCTACATTCAAGAGTTTGTGACGCACTCTGTAAACCGCACCCATACCTCCCTTGCCCAAGAGAGAAACGATCTCATACTTGCCACCCAAAACTTGACCGATCTCAAAGGGGCTGCCAACGCTTGGCGCATTGTTCTCGTAATCAGACTGAGTAGAATTAGGGTCAATACTCATTGCCGGCGCTGCAACCTAAAAGAAGTTCCCGGCGCTGCGCCGGGAACCGGTACTTCCTTCCAGTGCTTGGACAGTTCCTCTTGAGCTTCTTTGCTCAACGCACAATGCTTGGTTTGAATCTGCTCAACCTGCTGCAATTTCACAACTGCCCTTGCTATATCGTCAGGCACCGAACTCCTGGAAAATTCAACATTCCTCAATTGTTTGCAAGTACCAAGAATAGCAATATCCGATGCGGTCAATGTGCAATCAATCACAACGTACTTTATTGAATTAGAACCTGCCACAGCCTCAAAAATTTCCCTTGGATCCATATCTTGCACAACCAGGTCCGTTATGCGTTTAAACGTTGAATGACCTTTTAAAGAATTGGGAAGGTAAGTCACATTATTGACTCCAAACCGGGTCAAAGTCCCTATCTTATCGATCTCATCCATCATTCGCGGTGAAATATCTTGATTGGAAATATGCAAGTACCAGAGTTCGGTCCATCTTGTGGCGGCGCCCAACAAATCTGTAAACAACTGATTACTCAGTGCAAGCAATTCAGGGTTGGGGAAAATCTCTGATGTTTCTCGATCCGGCCCTTCGATTGTCAAAACCCTAACGAATGCTCGATCGAGTTTCTCGAAGATATAGCCGTTCGACAATAATTGAGGAAACAAATCGATTGCAACACTCATCCAAACACCGCAGCAGGGAAGATTGATAGGACCGTTAGCCTTGACCTGGCGAAGGACGCCATTGTCGACAAAGGATATATCACCGACAGCCAAGGCAGGAAAAACAATCGTTTGCCGGTTATTCGACTGATTCGTAATCGCCTTCATCTCTTGTACTCGGGCAAAAGACGCTCTGGCTTCGGTAAACTTCTTTCTAATTGCAGGCACATCGTCTATATGAGTTGAGCTGAGGTTGGCGGCCGCTTCTTTTGCAGGCGGTGCTTTCGGAGTTGAAGTAGGCCTAAAGATATAGGTGTATCGATCAAGAGTAAGTGTGCACAAAACAGAGACTATTACTGTTGCGAAAATAGTCGAACAGAGTTGAACATAAGTCAGCGTGATTTTCTCGTTTTGAGCAACGCTTCTATTTTGACCGGCATTCTTAGATTGCGTTGTGGATACTTTGAACTCCGTTTCGGAACCACCGCAGGCAACGAAGATATCTCGCCCGGCCAGACTGATATCCGAATAGCGTTGACTGGGCTCCTTCGCCAGCATCTTGCTCACCACTTGCTCGAGCGCATCGGGAAATTCTCTGCCCAGTGCAGCTTCGCGCAACAGGGGAGCAGTATCATTGACGTGCAGCATCATCGTACGCAAAGCATTCACACCGGCAAAGGGCGGTGTTCCCGTCAACGCCTCAAAGAGAACGCATCCTACTGAATAGACATCACTGCGCTGGTCGACTGCAGCACCGGAACATTGTTCCGGGCTCATATAGGAGGGACTTCCGAATATCTCACCTGTCTGAGTAAGAGTTTGCATCTCGCCGCGCTCGCTGCCCACGATTTTGGCAATACCAAAGTCGAGGATTTTTACGCTGCCTTCCTCTGACAGCGCAACATCATCAACGAGCATGATGTTCGCTGGTTTTATATCTCGATGAACAACCTGACGCTCGTGCGCATGAGCCAAGCCGAAACAGATCTGCGGAAAGACGAGGGAAACCTCATCCAAACTGAGCTGCCCGCGATCCCTTATAAGCGCTTGCAGTGTTTGTCCGTTAACCAATTCCATAACAAAAAATGGATAGCCCTCTTCCAGGACACCATAGTCGTGCACTTTGACCAGACCAGGGTGTTCAAGAGTGAATGCGGCTTTTGCTTCGGTTTCAAACCTTCGAGACGACGAGATGTCACCGATATGCTCGTAATCCAGAGTCTTGAGCGCCACTTCAATATTCAGAAGCAGATGCTTGGCACGGTAAACGGAGCCCATACCTCCACGTCCCAGAAGCGCCAATATCTCATATTTATTGTCGAGAACTTTTCCAACGGCAAAAGTATTGGAAGAACGACCTGAGGCGGATGAAGTGTTGACGAGTGTAGAATCGGAATCCATACCCATGTTATTTGGTTAAAAGAAACTCCATCTTTCTCAGATTCGACTCTCATTGCCTGGAGAAGAAATCTCCAAATCGTCTGATTGCTCCGAAACTCAATCTCGGCATCCGTTTGCAGCAAGCTCAGCAGGACTTCCACGGACCGAAAACCCCCACTCCTATGTACCACACCGCTCCGGCTGTCAGGCGGACGAATTCATGAGCCTGTCGCCGACAGCCTATTGCAAAAAAACAGAAAGATTAAATCCCGCTTCTTGGCAGCCTGTGGGCAGGGTGGGAATCCTCCCATCGTCGTGCCACAAAATTGCAATGTCGTAAAAATACCTTAGAGATGCGCAACGACACACACGCCGAGTTGGACATTCCAAAAAGAATGTTCGGCACGATGAAACACCTTGCGTGCCCGTCCCTCCCTCTTGCTCGCTATTCCAGAGCACGAAACCCGGTAATTCTCACGACGAGCAGGACCCCCATCCTGTAACCGGGCTCTATCAAGCAAACTTCCAAATAGCACTGCCAACGCCTGGCAGAGCTGCTGCTTGAGGAGGGGAGCCCCACTCCACTCAAAGGAAGGAGATTTAAAAGTTATGAGCGACAGTATTGGATCAGTGGGTGATGGTGGTGCATCGTTTGCACCTGCCGCGTCCTTCGCCCCAGCATCATTCGAACCCTGTTTTACATCGTCTTATTCGAGCGGTGCTTTCACGAGCAGTGACTCGTTCAGCTCCTCTTCGTTCACATCGGATTCGAGCAGCGTCAGCTTCGGCCCGGTGGCAGGATACGATGCACCATCGACGCCGGCCGCTATCGATGCGACACCAGCAGTAGTGCAACCGGAAGCGAAAGTGAACACGGCCGATGTTCCAACCGCGTTCAAATCAAACGAGTCAACAAAATATCAGGTCAATGAGGCACTGCCGGCTGTTGATTCCTCCCGTCCTAAGATCGCAGACGGACAATCACCATCCATCAATGTACAACCGAAGAATGACGCACAACCTGCAGACATCGTCATAAAGAAAGATGGCACGGTAGACATCGCTAAAGGGATCAATGACAGCGACAAACCGCTCAGCCAGTACAATGTTCAGGTAGAAGCAGGTGCCGATCCAAAGGTTACTGAAAAGGTTCTGGATGATCTGGGCACTATGATCCACGACAAGTGCCCTAATTGCACACCGCGCATAGACAGCGGCAAAGACACCAATGGCGGTGACCTGGTATCAGCCGACTATCGTGACAGATTCCGCGAGCGTTACAAACCGGCAGATCAGGACAATCCCGATGAAAAACTGCCCGATGATCCCGAATTGCCGGACGGCGGCGGAGGCGGAGGTGGAGGCGGCTGCGACGGCGGTGGCGGCGGCAATGACCTCAATCCGGATGACGAACTCGGTCCCGAGCAGGACGACAAGGTAGATCCGGGTGCAGACAACTCGGCATACAAAGAACGTGGATTCCAGGCACTGAAAGACATGTCAACCGCCATGGGCGACATGCACGCCAATCATTATTCCAACTGGATGATGGCGGCAATGTTACCGGCAGAACTCCTGGCAGAACTTGGAGATCCACCCTGGTCTCCTGAAAAGTTGAAGAAACTGCAGGAATACATGAAGGCACACGGCAAAGACATCAAGAAAAACATTGGCGATCGCGCCGCCGCTCTCGAGAAGCAAGGTGACACCGAAGGCGCCAAAGCACTCAATGACTTCGGCACCAATATGGAAAACATCTGCAACGACCCGGCAAAACTGGAGCAATTCACAGGAGCGCTCGCCAACTTCTACGATAAGGCCTCTCACGGTGAAGCCAACACCACCGACGTGCATGCCATGTTCGAAAACAATTCTGCGCTGGAAGCCGCGATAAGAAATTCGCAACTGGTCGAAACAGCGAAGAAATATGACAGCAGCCAGGGCGGCTCGCCGGATCTCGAGAAGGTGAA
>CAZBOX010000285.1:0-7491 GCA_964493595.1 uncultured Candidatus Obscuribacterales bacterium
GTCTGTCTCAAAATGCGGCTTTTGCCCAAATGAGCAATACCCAACTGACTGCCGAGGAGCAGGTCGCTGCTCAAAACTTCAACGGTATCGACATTGTCGGCGATTCTCTTGGCACACCAGTGAGCTCAAAGAGCAATGCGCCTTCGGTACAAAGCGTCAATAGCGGCTTCGCTCAAAACGGATTGTCGACCTCGCTCAACAACCAGAACACTCAACTTGGCTCACCAAGCGCATTTGCCAGCGGTGCTTCCAATGGCAATAGCTTTAATGGCATGCAGCAGAATACCGGGCTGCAATCACCGAACAATGCGATGAACAGCGGCTTTGTGCAGAATAACTCCTTGACTGGCGGAATGGCAGGCAAAGGCATGTCTTCCGGCGGCGACATAGTACAATCCATCGGCAATACCTTGATGAACGACCCGAAAATGATGCAACGCGCCGTTGGTGTTGCCGGTGCTGCTGCACTATTCGGACTCTTCGTCACAAACGGGGGTGTCGGCGGCATGATGCGCTCAGCCGGCATGGACAACACGCGCCATATCCGAGGACCCGGAGGCGGCTATTAATTAGCTGTCGAAGGTTATTATATTGCCTGTATCATAGATTCGATGTGCAGTTGGCTCTTGGCCTTTCGGCACTTTAGAATCAGGCTTACATGGGGCAGGCAGTCCTGCAATTCAATTCGACAGCTCGAGGAATGATACTGGTATTGGTGCCAGTCATGATCGAGTTGGCATTTCTAGGAATCGTTGGCAATCGGCTCTACGAAGCAACCAAAGAGTATGAGCGCCTAGAGCGTTCTAGACACGCGCTCATCCAACTGCATCACTTTGAAAAAATTGCCGAAGATGCGGTAATCGCTCTTGCTCAAGAGGAAGACACCGAAGCAGAGAAGAAAATCGCTGACATCGACACGCTCATCAATGCGATGCAAATTCCATGGGCGACCGCTGATTCGATCGAACACCCTGAGTTGGTGTCAATAATTAGAGATTCGGAAGCGGCAAGAATCAATTTGATTGCCGTCCTCAAACAAGTTCGCCTGCGGCTTTACAAGCACATAGGACGCACTGTTCCAGTGGGGAAATTGGTGCCAAAAGCGTCGACGCTGAACATGTTTATGGAAGTCAGACCGCTCAGCAAGCGCATTATTGAAGTGGAAACGGACATGCTCAATTCCGACATCGGTCAAATCGAAGGACTGACATGGAAACTAGGCGTGATCCTTGTAAGCGGTGCAGTGATTGGTTTTCTCATCTCCCTATGGTTGGTGAGAGACTTCACCGCCGGATTTTTGAACAGGCTGAGCGCTGTAGCTAATAAAGCGTTCTTACTGGCAGGAGGACGTGATCTGCCTGCTGCCATAGAGGGAAACGACGAGCTGGCTGAGCTGGATAAAGTGCTTCTGCAAGCCCACACAGAGCTCAAGAACGCGCGACAGAAACAATTTGCCATCCTGGACAATGCCCGGGATGTTCTTTGCACACTGGACAGCCGCTTGCGTTTCATTACTGTTGGAGAAGCGGCGAGCAAAGTCTGGCTCTATTCACCAGACGAGTTGCTTGGACTTTCTTTGATATCGATAATCAGCGAATCAAGCCAAGATGTGACCAGAAATGAACTCAGCAATCTGACTCTAAGCGGAGGCGAATGCGAATTCGAAAACGAGATAAAGCGCAAGGACGGGACCATACAACCATTTTTGTGGAAGATCACTTACTCAAAAGAGCAAACAAGCTTTTTCTGTGTCGCCCACAATATTTCGGAGATGAAAGCAGCTCAGCAACTCAAACAGCAGTTTCTCAATACGGCCAGCGAAGAACTCCGATCTCCAATCAACGAAGTCAACTCCCTGATAGGTTCGATTGAAGCCCAATCAGCAGGACTCACGCAAGCAGCCAGAGAAGAGCTTGCCAAAGCCAATTACAATCTCAAACGATTGTCAGATCTGGTAGCAGAACTGCTTGATTTAGAAGACGTTGAAAGTCTCGCGCGAGACTTTGAAAGAAAACCCGTCAGCGCCGCCGAAATATGCCGTCAAGCAAGACTTACTCTTGAGGCACTGGCGACTTCAAACTCTATAAGAATAACCCAGGCACTTGATGATGCCACCATATACGCAGACAAAGGTCGCCTAGTTCAAGCTTTGATCAACCTGCTTTCAAACGCAATAAAATTCTCTCCGAAAGGTTCGACCGTAACTCTGTCAATCAGCAGCTCCGCAAAAAATACGACCATCAGCGTGATCGACCAGGGTCCCGGAATTCCGGAGAAGGACAGAGAACTTATTTTCGCCAAATTTCAGCAGAGCGCGAACACGAATAAAACAGCAATCAAAGGCAGCGGGCTGGGACTTGCTCTTGTAAAATCCATCGCCGAAGCACACGGCGGCATTGCCGGTTACAAACCGCAGCAAACAGGCGGAAGCTGCTTTTATATAGAGCTGCCCAGAGATGAAGGTGGGAGTTTGCATTGAACATTCCTACACCAAATCTATTCTGGCGAGGCATCATAATCACAATGATTCCTCTCTTGCTGCACGTGACAATCATCGTTTTCCTTGCCCATTTCTTATTGACGCTAAAGAATGAGATTGTTACCGAATCGCGCTCACAAGAAATCATCGCCAGAACTTTCGTGCTCAATCGAGATGCAATGGAAACAATCTACAACCTCTATTTCAAGTTCGATTCGCCATTCGACACTATCTCCAAGGCATTACCGAAAATTTCCACGCAAAGCGATCCGATCCAATCTATCAACCAGACATTGCAGGGACTTTTCAATATTGCCAGAACAGACAGAGAATCAGAAAGACGAATGCAAGAACTGCGCAGTTGCCACCAAGAGCTGGTGGCCATGCATAAAGATGCTTCATCCCTGCATTTCCAAAATGACGATGATCGCGTCGAATCTCGACAACGATATTTCCGCCGCTTTCTGAATTGCGCCAGACAGTATGCCGCCGCCACTACAGCAATTGTTGAGCTGGAAGAATCAAGACAGGCCCGCAGACCGGCACTAATGCATGAGCTTCTCGGCAGAGTCTGGGCAACGCTGGGCATTGCCCTCATTCTCAGCTCACTGCTGGCGACTGCGCTCGGCTACATGTACGTCGTTCTGGTCAAGCGCCCACTCAAGATAACCTGCCAGAACGGGATGCTTCTGGCGAAGGGAAAACCACTTCCCGCCCCGCTGACCGGCACAGATGAATTAGCAACTTTGGACAGACTGCTTCACTCAACCGCAACGGCTCTGGAAAAGGTCCAGCAGGATGAGAAGACCCTGGTGGAAAACGCCACAGATCTCATATGCTCGCTCTCAGAAAGCGGTGCTTTCCTCAGCGC
The DNA here is from genome assembly GCA_964493595.1 of uncultured Candidatus Obscuribacterales bacterium. Taxonomy (GTDB): domain Bacteria; phylum Cyanobacteriota; class Vampirovibrionia; order Obscuribacterales; family Obscuribacteraceae; genus QKMZ01. The sequence continues at coordinate 3,351 of CAZBOX010000285.1, forward strand.
CAATCCTTATACAAACCGCATGCTTGGCTGGACACCAGAGTCACTGATCGGACAACACCTGAATGAGCTAACAGTAGCAGACGAGAGTTTTTACTGCGACGAAATGCTCCGAGACTCGAGAAAGTCCACCAATATAAGCGTGTTCGACCTTCGCCTTGTCACCGCGGCAAAAGACGTCATTGATACGCGTTGGTCTTGCTTCTGGTCCGATGCGCAGGAAGCTTTCTTTTGCGTCGCGCATGACATCACCGAAGCAAAAAATGCCGAACGCATGAAGCAAGACCTGGTGGACATGATCAGCCACGACCTTAGAAGCCCTCTAACCTCCGTGAACATTTCTCTAGCCATCCTCGCAAGAGGTGCAAAAGGTGAGCTTCCAAAGGAGGAGCGAAAGAAAATCCTTAAGTCCGCAAAAATGCTGGATCACCTGATAGAACTTGTAAACGACCTCCTTGATTTCCAAAAACTGAGCGCCAAGAAAATCGAACTGGAAGAAGTGGACTTACCTCTGAGCAAGGTTCTGCAAGAATCCATATCAACGGCTGAAATAAATGCAGAGCAAAAGGATCTTGCTTTTCACGTCTCGGGCGATGCCATGGTCAGAGGTGACAAACGGCTGCTTACACAAGCAATGACAGCCACGCTCGAGAATGCAGTGAAGGCAGCGCCGGAAGGCACAACAATCAGAGTGGAAATCACAGAAATAGCAGATCTTGCACAAATCAAGGTGATCGACCAGGGCGAAGGATTGAGCGAGGAAGAGACGGCACAAATCGAAATCAGTGTTCCGACTCAGAAATTGAGTGGTCAAGGCAATCGCTCCCTGCTGAAGTTCTCAATATGCAAGCAAATCGTGGAGTCCCATCACGGCAATATCAGCTTAGTTAACCAGTCGCCGAGCGGATTCCAGTTTGTCGTACGGCTGCCTAAATGCAACAGCGACAGAGACGCCGGCAAGGACTGATTTTCTTCAACGATAGACCTTTTCGCCGCTTCGGCTCAGCTCCAAATCCCGCGCGGAGGCGGCTTTGTCTCCCAAGGCCTGATAACACTCCGCACGCCCTTTGTAGGCGTGCCCTGCTCGGTATTTATTCATTTCAATGGCTCGAGAATAATCGGCAATCGCCTTCTTATATTCCTTCATTTCTTTGTATACATCAGCCCGCATGATAAACGGCTCAAACTCGCCCTGCCGCAACTTTATGGTCTGAGTAAGATCGGCAATCGCTTTCGAGTATTCTCGCGCCTTTACATAGTAATTGGCGCGTACAGAAAAGTGAGTAGGATTACTGGGAGACAATTCGGTCAATTTAGTCAGACACTTCAGGGCATTGGCAGAGTCGCCACTGTTGATAAAAATGGAACACCTGTACTGCCAGGAGGTAATGCTGTCCGGTCTGATTTTGAGCGCCGCATCTGTGTCTGCAAGAGCTTCTTTCAATTTCCGCATACTTTGGTAGACGATGCAGCGGAATTCATATCCGCAAGTTTCCTTGGGATATGCCTTTATCAGCGTATTGCAGTCGCGAAGCGCTTCCTGGTGCCTGCCCAGATCACCCAGAAGAATAATACGCTTTTCCAGCGCCGTCTTGTTGTAGGGATCGAGCGCTAACGCGCTGGCAAAATCCGCCAACGCCTTCTCGTCCTCGCAAAGGTACATATAGTCTTTGCCGCGACCAACATAATTTGCAGGATCGCGAGGATTGGCCATTATCTTCGGCGTCCAGCGATCTCGTCCTTCGCCAGTTACACGAAGGGTTTCCTTCTTCTTTGATCCAGAAAAGGTGGACCAAGTATTCTCGGCATAGGCGGGTGAAATCACAAATGTGATGCTGCAGGTAACGACAGCAAGGCACTTTGCAGAAATTCCGTGTTTTCTCGAACTCAAGTGCTAGTGGACATCCCTGCAGCAAGGGGTGACGACTTCCTCAACAGGCTTGGGTCTTGTTCTGGAAAAAGTCTTTAGAAATCTCTCGCCCACGACTCCGAATACGGCTAAAAACGGGAGCATTTGTACAACTGAATTGAAAAATGCGGTCCAACAGCAGCATGGTTGCATACGTATCCTCCAAAGGACAAGGGACCTGCTCTAAATCTACCAACTCAAGAGACTCAGTGACAACACTGAGTTTGTGTCTTCTGCTGGGACTTGTTTACCTCCATATCTTCACCCTCTTCATCAGCTTCGAAAGAGGATTCACCGCGACGCAAAAGTTGCCAGAGCTCGTTCATTACACGAGCAGAATCATCAGCTTTTACGGCTTCGACGACGCATGTTTCTAGATGCTGTTTCAGCATCAGGTGCGCAGTTTTGTCGAGAGCCGCGTGTACTGCCTTAAGTTGATTAAGAACGTCGATGCAATATTTTTCGTCGTCAATCATGCGTATGACCGCTGACAGGTGTCCCTGTGCTTTGACCAAACGGGACCTGAGCTGACGTTTCGTGTCACCTGTGATAGCCACGCATTTACCGCCTGTGAAGTGTCGCCATGAACAAATAAAAGCAGAACTCGCCCACGAGTTCAACCAATCCCCCCGGTAGGGAGATTGCATTCTATACCAATCTTACGCAGCTTAGAAGCCCGAGTGCTCAGCGTTTTCCAGTGCCAACCAGAAACTTTCCTGTATCCTCCGCTTTTGCGATTGCTTTCTCTTGCTTTGCAAACATGCCGAAAAGTCGTTCTGCAACAGTGTCAGATTTACACCTTTCGTGAATAGCGCGCGATAAGAGTCGATTAGCGTAGTTGATTCGACTGGCATCGTCGCAAACTTGCGATTTGGTCGCATTTTCCATGTATTGCCCTCCGCATCTCATAAGAGAGAATCGCCAAAACGGAGTTTCCAGTTCCCATGAGTGTAACCTGGAAAACCGAGATGACAAGCGATATTTCATCTAGGTGAATTTGATTTAACGAATCAAACACAGCACAATTGCTTCTTTGCAAAAGATGAACGCTCCCAATACCTTTAAAATTTAGACCAGCTAACGCTTTCGCACGTTCTCACAGGAGCGGACTCGCTAAATGTCAGACGCATCTTCACTTGCAATGGATACAAGTTCAAAGAAAAAAATGGCGGACGAAAAAGATTCAAACCTAATATTGCCGGATGATCTTCCTGGACTCAACGCCTGGAAAGCGCGCCGCCACCTGCTTGACACCAAGGACTTGAGTGTCGACGAAGTGAATGCGCTGATTGCCGTCGCCAAGCTCTGCAAAGATATTCATTCGAAAGGCAGGCCACCACTGACGGTGCTCAGCCATAAAGTAGTCGGCAATCTGTTCTACGAAAATTCAACCCGCACCCGCAGCAGCTTCGAGCTTGCGGCAAGAAAGCTCGGCGCTTCGGTACTGAACTTGGACATTCGCATGTCGTCCGTCGCCAAGGGCGAGACAATCGAAGACACTGCCCGCACGCTGGTTTCAATGGGAGTCGATGCGGTTGTCCAGCGCCATAGCTCCTCCGGCAGCGCGCACAAATTGGCAGAGCTTTTAAAAGACGAAGTTCACGTCTTGAACGCAGGAGACGGCTGGAACGCCCATCCGACCCAGGCTTTACTCGACCTCTTTAGCATGCAGGAAACAGGAAAAACGATCAAAGGTCGTAAGGTTGCGATTATCGGCGACATAACTCACAGCCGTGTAGCCCGCTCGAACATCTGGCTCTTGCAGAAACTGGGCGCCGATATTCATGTGGCGGGACCACCAACATTAGTGCCTGTTGAATTAGACAGTTTTGGTGTCACGGTGCACGAAAAATTGGAACCGGCGATAAAAGATGCAGACTTCGTGATTGCATTGCGCCTTCAATTGGAACGCCAGGATGAAGGTCTCATCCCCAGCATCGGTGAATACAAACGACTTTACAGGCTTGATCACGAGCGCATCAAACGCTGCAAATCAGATGTGCGTGTTTTGCACCCCGGACCGGTCAACAGGGGAATTGAAATCACCGACGACTTAGTTGATGACTCGAAAGTATCCCTCGTCAATCTGCAGGTAGCCAACGGAATCGCCGTCAGAATGGCGGTTTTGTACTTGCTCATGTATGACGGCGAAGAAGCATAAGAACAAGCTCTAGAAGAAAACAAGGCAGCACAAGCAAACCCAACCGAACACCCCGCATCAACGGAAATACAAAT
>CAZBOX010000286.1:0-7439 GCA_964493595.1 uncultured Candidatus Obscuribacterales bacterium
CTACGGCTCTGGAGTCCGTAAACATTGCGGTCCTAACAATTTTCGTTTTAGTGATGTGGAAGCAATTTGCAAAGGGCAAGTTGGCTTCTATTCCAGGCGCACTGATGGCGGTAGTAGCTGCGACGGTCACTACATATTTTATGCACCTGCCGCTAAAAACCATTCCGCTGCCCGAGAGTATCTTTAGTGGAATTCAATTTTTGGACTTCGGCGCCGTCTCGAAAATGGATCCGTGGTCGATTGCTCGATTTTCTATGGTACTGGCTATCATCGCCAGCGCCGAAACTCTTCTCAGCGCCGCAGCCGTCGATAAGCTGCACCGAGGTCCGCGCACAAAATACGATAAAGAATTGATTGCCCAAGGTATTGGCAATACCATTTGCGGATTGATAGGCGCATTGCCGATGACCGGTGTGATTGCGCGCAGCAGCGTCAATGTGATGAGCGGAGCCAGAACCAATCGCTCTGCAATCCTGCATGGCATCTGGTTGTTGATGGCAGTCGTCGCCTTCCCAGACCTGCTCAGAATGGTGCCGGTTGCATCACTGGCGGCGCTCCTGTTTTTTACAGGATTCAAACTCATCGATTTCAATGGAATTTGCAAGCTGTGGAATTTCGGTCCGCGCCTTGTCGGCGTCTATGTCCTGACGACCATAGCCATCGTGTCCACAGACTTGCTGGTTGGCGTCGCAGTCGGTGTAGCGCTATCAGTAATAAAGCTCGTCTATACAATGACAAGACTGAATATCACCATCGATAGGATTGAAAACAAATCAGTTTTGCATTTGCGAGGCGCTGCAACTTTCTTGAGCCTGCCCAGACTCGCTGATGCCCTTGACTCAGTCCCAGCCAACACAGAATTGCATGTCTGCATGGACGAACTGGACTACGTAGACCACGCATGCCTCGAATTGATTATGGATTGGGAAAAACAGCACGAATCGACTGGCGGAAGCCTAGTAATGGACTGGGGCGAACTGCGTGCAATGTTCAAAAGCAAACGCCGCTCGCGCCATATGCGCACGGCACCACCGGCGGGATCATTGCCAGTTCACGGACATAGTCAAAACAATCGAGAGCCCGCAGCCGTATAGACCCTATAACCCGATGAAGGGAAGGGTAAACTTTGGAACTTTGCTGATTATTGCTTGTCATAATTCCCACAGGAGATGCAAGCAATGCTTACGTTGAGACAAAGAAGCAACGAAAGTGGTTCCAGCAACGCAACCAAATTGTCGAAAAAAGACATTCTTCAAAACACGCTGGAAGAGGCTCGCACTGTGCTGCCAGGGGTGCAAGCGATTTTTGGCTTTCAGCTCATCGCCGTATTTAACAAGCCATTTTACGACCTTTCGTACTCAGACCAGGTCATTCACCTTGCCGCGCTCTGCTTGTCGGTTTTGTCCGGCTGTCTCCTGATGGCGCCGGCAGCGTATCATCGAATTGCCGAGAAAGACGCAGTCTCCGAAGATCTTCTCAATTACTCGGGTCGCACCTTATGTGCTGCGATGTTGCCGCTAGCTCTATCGATATCTATGGATATCTACGTGATAGCGAAGCTCGTCACCCAGGAAACTTTAGTTTCGGTACTCTTAGGACTGTTCACACTTCTGATAGCAAATTATTTCTGGTTCTTCATTCCCCTTCGTGCTCAAAGAAGGAAAGCGAAGCAGCCACAAGTCTGATGTCCAACGACAGCCTTCTTACAATAACTCTCGCAAACCTTTTTTTATTTGGTAAGCAGAAAGTTCTGCAGAGCAAGATCCTTCGATACCTAAAGGGAAACCGTTACTAAGTCGAAGAGCTTTAGATTAAACCTAAAGGGGAATATAGCTGGGAATTCAAACGCCCCGAGGGCAATGCCATGTTCAAATTTCCCTGGCAGAACCGGCAACCCAAAGCTAAAAACCGAAAAGGCGACATGGTAATCGAGCTCGCGCGTGGCGAGCTGGAGCTAGACCCTTCTGCTTTGCCGCCAGGTGTTCAATTCAAGAGATGTCCGAAGTGCCGGCGCATCTTTGACCTGAAAGCAATAGTTTGCCACGTTGACTCAATTCTACTGATGCTCGTGCAAGCCTCAGACACGGATCTGGAAAACGCTATTACGGCTGAGCGCGCGGACGGGACATCATTTGATGTGCTATGCACACGCAGCGTAGGCAACGGCAGCTTGTGCGAAGTATACGAGGGTCTGGATACCGCAACGAAGCAGAGATACGCTGTAAAAATACTTTTGAGTCAGCTTGTTTGGGACACCAAATCAGCCAGGCGATTTGTGCAAGGAGCAAAAACAGCCCTGTTGCTACAACATAAAAATATCGTCGGCGTACACGGCATCGGCTCAGTAGTTACCAAAAAAGAGAAAAAGCGGCCCTTTGTGGTCTGCGATTACATTGAAGGAAAGCAGCTGAGCGAGCTGATTGCGAAGGACTCGCTGCCTGTACAAGTTATACTCGATATTTTTGAACAAATCTGCTTTGCACTCGAGTACGCTCATTTACACGGAGTTGTACATGGAGATCTAAAACCGACCAACATCTGCATAATAGAAGGCGGCGCCAACGGCAAGAGCAGCGACAGTCTCGAAAGCATCGTTGTTAAAGTGGGAGATTTCGCGGTGGCTGAGCGCCTTTTCCGCGAACTGGAATGGGACAAAGTCAGTACGATGACCACCAGCATTTACGGCTGTTCCACGTATCTTTCTCCAGACTTCCTCGATGCAAGATTACCGACTCCAGTGTCGGACATCTATTCCGTTGGTTGCATGATGTATGAATGTCTCACCGGTTCTCCTCCATTCACCGAAGGCAACGACTTTGCGATCATGCTAGCTCATCGCGATACGCCACCCGCACCTTTTTCTGCTGACTATGTTCCGACTCAAGTTGCACAATTGGTAATGAAAGCACTGGAAAAAGATCCGCGCAAACGTTGGCAGTCAGCAGCAGAACTAAGGGATGCAATTGCACAGGCAAAAGAAGGGGTCAATTTACTAAATTGACGAAATTCGAAGGAACCAGCCACCTCTTTCTACGTCACTACGATATCAGCAAAGTTAAAAGCAAAAATCGGCGTTGTGAAGCCGATACAAAATTGAAGATATGATCGGAAGCTCCTACCAAGAAGTTTCCGGTTCTTCAAGGGCAGCCGGGGCGAAAGCTCCGGCTGCTTGTCTAAGTGTCTGCCTCTTTTAAGTGTCGAGGGTGCCAAAAGACAACCTTTAGGAACCGCTTTTTCTACAGGATGTCTAACATATGGAATCCCTCGGAGGTGAGAATAATGCCAGGAAGCAAATACACGGACAAGCAAGAGCGTAAAGCAAAGCATATAGAAGACAGTTATGAAGACAAAGGTGTAAGTGAAGAAGAAGCGAAGAGCAGAGCATGGGCTACTGTCAATAAGCAAGATGGCGGCGGCAATAAGAGCAGCGGTTCTGGACAGAAAAAGAAATCCAGCTCCAGCAAATCCACATCTGGAAAAAAACGCACTGGTACAACGAAGTCTTCCACAAGCAAGAAGAAAGCGGCAGCGGGAAGAAAGGGTGGAAAAGCCAAAGCTAAGAAAGCCGCCTAGTGAAGCATTTGCTTCGATAATCAATTGAGTCAGAATCAGAACAGAAAAAAGGCCGAAGCGAGCTTCGACCTTTTTTTGTGGCTAATACGCAAACTAGCTTGCCTTTCTCTGGCGTGTAGTTGAACCCTTAGATTTCGCGTTCATCATTCGCATTTTTCGTTTTTTGACCGTTTCAGCCATCATTTCGAGATCCTCTCCTGTTTCCTTCAGTTTCGGAAGAAGTATATTTTCTTCTTCCTGAACATGGTGCTGAATCAGCTCAGACAGGACTTTCACCTTAGCCTTTACGTTCTCTTCCTTACCATCCATCCGCCCCATTTCCCGAAGAATGCCCTTCACTACATGGTGTTCCTCGTAAGCCTCTTTAGCGCCATTCTCTTCCTCGCGCATGATTGGCGGGTAGACAATTTCTTCCTCGAGCGTCGCGTGAACCGTGAGTTCTAAAATAATTTTCTCCATTAGACTCTTACGCTGACGGCTGGTACGAGCAGTTTCAAATTCTGCAAAAAGAGCTTCCACCTTCCTGTGGTCCTCTTTCAACATCGAAACTATTTCTGGTTCGCCCATCATTACGTTGACTGCGTCACCTACACTTTTCAGATTCATATTCGCCTCCTTCTTCTTCACCTGCACTATAGGTGGACCAATTCGCGGACGCATTGTTCCAAAGGAAAGCCAGTCACCAAGCTGTTATTCTTGTGATTTGGGCTTAACACGTTTTGGACCTGTCCAGCGCAAAGGCTCACAAAATCATAGAAACATCTCCTTCCAGTTAGGCAGCCATCTTCGGGTGAAGCACAAACTTTGTGCATTCCTGCTTCTTCTCAGCAAACATTTTGTAGGCATCAGCAGCCTGGTCCAGACTTATTTCATGCGATATCACAAAGCGAGGATCGATCTCATTGTTCATGATTCGCTCGAGAAGCGGTTTCATATATCGTTGAACATGTGTCTGTCCCATCTTGAAAGTCAACCCTTTAGCAAAAGCAATACCTAAAGGAAATCTGTCCACGAAGCCAAGATAAACTCCGGGCACCGAGATAGTGCCACCATTTCTGCAAAGCCTGATCATTTCACGCAGTGCATGAGTCCTGTCGAATTCAATGCGCATTAGCTGCATCACGCCGTCAAAAACAGCATCGAGCGTATTACCATGTGCTTCGAGCCCGACCGCGTCAATGCAGGAATGTGGACCGCGCCCATCTGTCAGATTGGAGATTCGCTCTTCCACATCTTCCTTTTCATAGTTGATCGGAATTGCACCTATAGCCTCTGCCATTGCAAGACGCTCTGGGAATCTATCGATTGCAATAACCTGACCAGCGCCAAGCATAAAAGCGCTTTTTATGGAAAACTGCCCTACTGGTCCGCATCCCCACACGGCAACTGTTTCACCAGGCAGGATGTCACAATTTTCAGCAGCCATGAATCCAGTTGGAAAAATATCAGAAAGGAAGAGAGCATGATTTTCGCTGATACCGTCAGGAAGAACGAGAGCGCCGATATCAATCATCGGAACCCGTACATATTCAGCTTGTCCGCCAGCATAACCACCATACAAGTGCGAATAACCGAATAAGCCGGCCGTTGGATAAGCAGTGAGAGCTTTCAATTTATCGCTGTCTGGATTTGTCGTCTCACACAGAGAAAACTTTTGCTCCGTACACATGTTGCAGTATCCGCATGCGATCACAAATGGAATGACTACTCGATCGCCGACTTTCACACGCTTTACGTCTTTGCCAACCGCAACCACTCGACCCGCAAATTCGTGACCTAGGATGTCCCCAGGTTTCATCATGGGAGTGTAGCCGTCGTAAATATGCAAGTCGGAGCCGCAAATCGCGGTACAGGTAATTTCAATGATGGCGTCTGTGGGAGACTCAATTATTGGGTCGGGGACAGTATCCACTCGAACATCCTTTACTCCGTGCCAGGTTAATGCTTTCATGTCGCGCCCTCGTTTTTCTGCAGTCATCTTCACGCCGACGGTGCGACATATGCAGGGTTCCTATTCCTCTGTAAACCGTTTAAATCTGAGTGAATGAGCCGTGCTGGTGTCTGCGTCGATCTCAACGTTCTTCGACGCAATGAAACAGAACACTTTCGGAACCTTTTCTTCAGTTGGTGCTCTTACAGATAACAACAAACATCCGAATGCGATGTACGAGGAAAAGAAAATGAAAGAGAAAGGCAAAACTGATAATGACGACATGCTGAAGCAAAATAGTGAAGACGAAGATTGCCCCTGCAGTGACCCGGCTGCGCCGTCCAAGCAAGACAAAGAAGGTGGCAAAGTGTCTCCAAAACTTGTGGAAGAAGATGATGACCAGCTAGACGATGAAGAAAGTGAAGAGATACGCGGATTGGGCTAGTACCGCAAACGCGACAAAGATTGCGGGTAGCAATAAGAGGCGTTAACCAACGCCTCTTCTCAATTTAGAATCACAAACTCTACATATCCGCGTTGAACGGTGCTGTAATGCAAAGAAGAGAGCGTATGTTCGCTCTCTTCTTTCTTACGATTGAATTTGCGCTCGGCTTTAAATCACAAGCGTCGTGGTTAGCGACGAGCAGAGCGATCGTCTTTAGGCGAAGTCACAGGATTGAGCACATTCACCGTATCACTCTGGACAGCCTCTCCGCTGGCGTAGCCAGTTTTTTGATCGCCATTGTTAGGCAGTCTAGGCCAAACTACCACAATCGCCATAACCAAAACGAAGGCAACTGCCAACATGGTCATGCCGAAAGGGGCCCGACTATCATTTGCAACTTTCATTAGTATCACCCCTCTGATTCCGATTGCTACTTCGACAGCCACAAGAGACTTTGGTTCCTAAAAACTAAAAGCCCTAAGGGCGTCCTGGACCGCGTCTTTCCTGCTCTACTTTGGCAAGAGCCTCTTCTTTAGATTGCTTAGAGCGATCTATCGACTTATCATCCTCATCTCGGTGTTCAGGTTTCACCCTGTTGGTGAATCGAGTCGGACGACTGTCGGCCTTCTCTTTAGCGCGCTCAGCATTTTGCGCACCTTCAAACTCTTTGTCTTCTTCCATTAGCATTTCTCCTTCTTTCAGTGCGCCACTGCGGCCGCACAAAAGTCTCTGCTGTAGAGACCGGAAGGTTAGCTGATGGTTCCTTGTATAGAGTCGCAACCCGTTTTATCCAGCCGCCGTTTGCAAAAAAAAGAGGAGTGCTGAGCACTCCTTCTTTTCCTCCCTGGGGTCGGGATAAATCTATATAGCCAATTGTCGTAGCCGTTCCTTTGATACGAGTATCGCAAAAGGAAGCCCCGGCGAAAAACCTATATCGGGTGATACCTCGATTGGTGGCAGGATGTAAAATCTCTACACACGGGCGCCAACCAGGCTTTTAATCCAAATTGAAAAATAGCGCTTTGGTTTAAAATCACTTCTGTTGACTTCTTCAAAGGGTTACGCTAGCCGAGGTAGGTAGACAGGCGCAGCAAAGTCGAGCTTTGTCATGGACTATAGACTATAACCCATAAGCCCGAGTTTGAAAACCACCTGTTGGAAGATGATCTATACTACGCAGGTCTGGGGTTTAAATGTATTTGCGAGTCTTGCCTATCGTGGGAGTTGTCATTTGTGGCGCAGCCACACTGCCATGCTTCGGGGAAACAAGCGCGACCGGGTCTGTAACAGTGACAGACGCTCCTACCCCTTCAAAACCCGTAACATCTCAAGCGCCCCTCCCAGCAGCAGAGGAAAGCATCCCCGGCGAAAGCAGGGCGGAATCTCCAAATTCACGAAAGCGTCATTCACCCGCCGTTCAGTCAAGAATCGACGCCAGACACGCTCAAGACTATAACCAGCCGATCAAGGGTTTTCACCCCATTAGACGAA
>CAZBOX010000287.1:0-1938 GCA_964493595.1 uncultured Candidatus Obscuribacterales bacterium
GTGACGTGACAGCCCGCAAAAGTGGCGATCGAAGAGCTTTTGGATCGGCAATCTCCTCTTCTTCATCCTCATAATCGTCGTAATCATCGTTGGAACCACCACCGAGCAACGAAGAACGCAAGCGCGGTCGTTTGCCAGAAACGCCTTCCGAACCTGGATCCCACACGTCCGGTTTGGAGCGGCGATCATTGGGAAAACTGGCCGATGGCTTATTGGTGCGCCTCAAGGTAGAAAATGCACTGGGATCATCATCATCGCTGCCGCCACCCAAAAGGGGCGAGCGCAACCCTCTGCCGGAACCTCTGTCCTGAGGCTCATCATCCTGCATGTCACGCGAGCGCCGTGGAAAACCTCCCCGAGACTGCGGTTCATCGTAGTCATCATCGTCGTCGGCGCCACCCAAAAGCGGAGATCTTAGACCACCCTTGGTATTGGACTTACCGCCGCGCGAAGCTGGGCCGCGACGCGGCTCTTCATAGTCGTCGTCATCAACATCGTCATCTCCGCCCAGAAGTGGAGACCTCAAATGCTTCGGCTTGCCGCCTGCATCCGGGCGCCCCGAGGATCTGCCGCGCTTGACTTCCGGCTCTGGTTCGGGTTCGTCTTCGTAACCGCCTCCCAAAATTGGTGAGTGCAGGCGTTTTTTCGGTTGTTCCGGATGCCCACCGGTATTGCTCTGGTTGTGAGAATTGGGCTGGTCCGGGGGATTGAAAGAATTTGGCATTTGATTCCAGTTGTTATCAGGTTGATTGGGAGAGGGCGGAGGGTTGAAAGACTGATTCTGCGGTGGGCCGGGTGGTTGCGCAAAACCAGGCTGTACTGTGCCCAGAGCAGGGGGTTGCGGCGGCCCCGCTGGTGCAAATCGCTGCCCGCATTCTGCACAAAAGTGAGCGCCATCGTCATTCATCACATGGCAGATCGGGCATTCAATCACTTAATTCGTCCTCTAAAAGAACAATAAACTTGGGAAGCACTGCTCCTAGTTTAATTGAACCCCAAAATAAGTGTTAATACCGTCTAAAAACCGGATCAAAATCCACTAATTTGTAACCTGGCGAAGGCATGGTATGCTGTCGAGCCGGTCCGCTTGACTAATGGAAATCAGCAGCGAATTCGCTCAAAACCCCAGTCACGCCAATCGAGCCACCAGAAGAGACAGCCAGAAAACGTCTCAGGACATTCAAGGAGAACGGATTTGCTTAAGATCAATCGCGCATTGCCGGTGATAATGAGCGCGCTTATCGTCTTTTCTGGGCAACCAGCCGCATTTGCCGCTGATGGGCTCAATTTCAAGATTTACAGCCCGGAATCATCAGCAGCTCCGGCTGAAGATGCCTCATCTGCGAAAGCAGCTCCTGCCGACGATACAAGCAGTCTTCTGAAAGAAGAAACCCCCACGGAAGACAAGATCGTTGAAGAGTCCCCGAAAGCACCTGCGGCTGAAGAAGCTGCCGGCGGCTCGGCTGCATCGAGCGGCTCAACTTCCTCATCGACCGCTACAGCACCTTCGGCCGCGACTGACACTTCTGCTAGTGACTCGGCTACAACGAGCGATTCAGCGGCTGCAAGCGATTCGACATCTTCAACGACGGCAGGAGGATCTGCCAGCCAGCCGATCGATTCACTGATTGACCCTGAAGTGAGAAAAGAAGCGACAGCCGCTTCGGGCGCAACAACTAAAGCAACAGGCAAGAAACAAGTACTGCAGGGTTTTGTTCGTGTAGTGCCACAGGGCACCAAAATTCCGATAATTATGGACACGGCGGTCGATTCCGATACCAGCCAAGAAGGTGACGAATTTGCTGCCCGTACTGCAGAAGACTTGAACATCGATGGACAGGTGACCGTGCCGGCCGGTTCGATCATCAAAGGACGTATTGCCAGAATCACCCTGCCTCGTGCTCTCAACCGCTCGGGACACGTAGCTCTCAAGTTCGA
>CAZBOX010000287.1:2038-7423 GCA_964493595.1 uncultured Candidatus Obscuribacterales bacterium
CCGTATTTATCAGGGTAAACCCTGAGATTTGCTCAGTGAATTTACGTTGATCAGATCCGCAAAAACAGGCCAGCAACTCTTACAAAACTCTGCCAAACTGAGGATGAGGAATAATCGATTTTCTGCCAATCGGGAAGAATCGGATTCCCCGGACCGCGATCGTGGAAAGAAATTAGAGCTTACTGCTCACGGCTAAGCTGGACCGATTCCAAGACCGCCGAAACTAAGGCTGGGTGGACCGCTGTGTTATACTTAACCAGTTGTTAGAAAGCCCGAATGCCCAATCAAATGAAGCTTTGAGAGAAGCGTCAGGGCTCACCCAAAACCTTACTAGTTTGGCAAAACAGCTTGGATAGCCGGGAGATTTGAGGAACGTTTTCCCTCAAAAAGCATCTGTAGATTTCAAGCCCTAAACCACCAGGCAAAGCACGGAATGACAAGCTCAGCAAGACAAAACAATCAGCGTGACCCCAATATGGCGGTCATACTCTCGGTGATTCCGGGACTGGGGCAGCTTTACAACGGTGAGACGAGAAAAGGGATGTTGTTCCTGGCGGTAAGCGTCATCAACTTCATCTGTTTCTTGTTGATGTTGTTTATGGACCCGTTTCTGAGGGGTCTAGTTTCATTCGGTCAATCCTTTCATATGAAGCCGAATCGGGAGTTGGTAGCTTCGCTCTCCCAGGGACATTTCGGATCGCCGGCTTCGATGGTGATCATGGGTCTTTTCCTTGCCTATTTTGCATATACGGCAAGAGATGCTTATGACAGAGCAAGAGTCATTCAACGAAAACAGATATATCCGGAATATGTAATCGAATTACCGGAAGCTACGAGCGGCTCCTATATATTCCACTTCTCGTTCATCGTTGCCTGCTTCATCCTTGCCTTCTTCTTCCTGATTCCACCGCCGCCAAGAACGCAGGTTACGGATATTGAATTCGTGCAAAACCAGCCTCCTGTGAAGGAAAGAGTAATTGCCAAACGACGGGCTAAAGAAAATTCTAAAGCCGCCGGCAAACACGATCCGAAGCAGGAAGTGAGAGCGCCTTCCCCTGCACCGAAGGCTCCAAGCCAACCTTCTCCGGCGCCGCGTCCAACTCCGCAAGCGCATCCGACGCCGCACCCGCCGACACCTACTCCGGCACCGAGACCGACTCCTACACCGACTCCGAGCCCCAGCCCGAGACCGACACCGTCACCACGGCCGGTGCCTTCTCCGAGTCCGTCTCCTTCGCCTTCACCGCGTCCATCACCGACGCCATCGCCATCACCTTCACCATCGCCAGCACCGATGGCGCGACCGATGGCACTGCCCAATCCTTTTGCCCATCCTTCGGCAGCCCCGTCGCCAAACCCATCGCCTTCTCCGGCGCCAATGAGTTTCGGCAAGAGCGGCTCTCCGACATTTTCCGCATCGCCTAGAGTCGGCTCCGGCTCAGGCTCATCATCGGCACCGAGTCCCGGTATCGCCCCGGTATCCGCATCAGGATCAGGCGGCGGCTCCGGAGTAACGACTCCTGTACCGATTGCCGGCGGCGGCGGCTCACCCAATCGTGGCGGCGGTTCCGGACCTTCCGCAGCGCCTGCGCCGACCCGGGCCCGATCCGGTGGTGGCGGCGGCGGTGGCGGCGGCGGACCAGCCATCGCGGTGGCACCATCGGTGCCCAGACCGGCCGGTGGAGGCGGCGGAGAAGGCCAGAGAGGCAATCCCGACGCCAATAACAATCCGGGCGGAAGACCCTCTGTAGCAGCACAGGCCGATGTGGACTTCGGACCATATATGGCAGACCTACAAAGACGTATCAAACGTGCCTGGTTCCCACCGAAAGGTAACGAATCAAAACGCGTTGTAGTTGTTTTCAAGGTACACAAGGGAGGAGAGTTGTCCCACCTCAGGTTGGACCACTCATCCGGTGTGGCAATCGCTGACCAGGCGGCACTTAAAGCCGTTGAGAATGCTGCGCCGTTCAGACCATTGCCTGCGGGCGCTCCGGACGATGTTGATATTCAATTTACGTTTGACTACAACGTCTTTTCCGGTGGAGGACGTGGCGTGTTCCGCCAGTTCTGATATATTCATCAAAGCCAATCGCATCTAATTGGAGAGGAAATGGAAAGCAAATTTTTTACGTACTTCCTGGATTTCATGATCCACGACTGGTTCGCATCCATTCCGATTACGGTCTGCTCGGTCTTGACAGTTGCGGTCACCGTCGAACGATATCTTTACTACCAGAAGAATCGTCGAGATGTGACCTCGTTCATTCATCAATTGCAACGTGAACTTGAAAGTGGTCAGTTGCAAAAAGCACAAGCCACATGCAGCCGTCTTGGCGGTGTGGTCGGTGAAGTCGCCGAAGAAGGAGTCCGTCTAATGGCGGAACAGAAAGAAGACTTCTCCAAAGCTTTCGATATCACTGTCAGTCTTGTCACACGAAAATTGGAAAAACACCTGGCGATCCTTGGAACCATCGGCGCCACATGTCCATTCCTTGGACTGTTCGGAACCGTGGTCGGCGTTATCTTCACGCTGGACCAATTGGGCGCCGCGGGCGGCGGTACTCCCGTCGTAGTCGTCGGTGTTGCCAAAGCGCTAATCGCGACCGGATATGGTCTGATTGTCGCTATCGGCGCTGTTGTATTCAATAACACGTACACCAATACTGTTAAGAGATTCAACGATGACTTCTCGCTGCTTAAGCTTCTCTTCTTGAGCTTCGTAGCAACCGAAGAAGCCAGCTCACAAGCACAAGCTCGCTAGATATCCTTTTGGAAATTCAACTCTAAAGGGGTGATGCACTTATGTCGATGGGCGCCGCAGGCGAGAATTTCGAAGAAATCAACGTCACACCGTTGACCGACGTTTTCCTCGTGTTGCTCGTAATCATGATTTTGATCGCTCCACTTATCGATAAGTCGGAGCTTAAGATCAAGCCGCCGGAAACTCAAAACGCCAAGAAAGACGACGAGAGCAAGGGCATTTTCATAGACGTGGATGAGACAGGTCAGATTGCCATAAATGGTCGCTTCGTGCCCAGTAACGAGCCTGCAGTGATCAAAGAAAAAATCGAAGAGCAGTTAAGAAAGCTCGGCAAGAAGGACGTCGCCTGCACCGTCAATGCAGATGCTGAATCCAAGCAGAAAGATATTGTCGCTATCATGCAAGCTGCTGCCGAAGCCGGCATCAAGCGGATGAGAGTAGCGACTCAGCAAGCAGGCTCTTATTAGAGAATGTCGCGCGAGCTGCAAGTATTTCTCCTGTTAGGGTTGATTGGCCATCCTGTCTCTCATTCGCTCTCACCGGCGATGCATCTTGCCGCAATGAAACACATCGGGCGGGACGGAGACTATCGGCTGATCGATGTAGTCGAAGAAGAGCTTGACTCCAAGCTCGCTAGCCTACATCGAGAAGGCTATGCCGGCTTCAATGTGACAATCCCGCACAAGCGGGCAATTTTTGCGCGCTGCATCGGAAAGAGCGAAGATGCAGTGCGTACAGGCGCCGTCAACACTGTAAAACTTCACCCCGACGGCAAGATGATTGGTCATAACACAGATCTTATGGCCTTCCGTCAGGCACTGGAAGATCATTTCGGTAAAAGAAAACGCCGCAAAGCAATAATCCTGGGGGCAGGCGGTGCAGCCAGAGCTGCGGTGGCAGCGCTGGTCGACTTGGACTTTCAGCAGGTGAACCTTTTGGTGCGAAATCCCGAGAAGCACTCGCTCTCGGATTTCTTCTGCGGGGACAAACTACTTGCCGGAGAGACTTTCAAAATGCTGAGAAGTGAGGACTTCGCGAAAGAAGACTCTGGAGACTTGCCACAGCTGATTGTAAACTGCACGCCCCTTGGTCAATCTTCAAACGAGCTTCCTTCCTGGGCCGACGCAATGTTCAAAAAAGCTGGAAAGCATGCCTTTTTCTTTGACATGGTTTATTCGAAGAGCGAAAACCCCACACCCATGATTGAAATAGCCAGTAAGCATAGACTGGAAAGCATCGACGGAAAGGAGATGTTAGCGAGGCAAGCAGCCGCCGCCTTTGAATTCTGGACCGACAAAAGCATGCCACTGAATGTGATGCTAGATGCGCTAAATCGAGAAATAGCAGCCCGCTAATTGGACAAATGGCGGCACACGCAAAAGCAAAATAAATGCTGGCGTTCTTTCGAATTCAGTTGCTCCATGTTGAGGGATTTTCTCGAGAAAATCCCTCAAGCTCTAAAGGTGGCGACCCGATTTTATTGGTTCTGCAGACTCTTGCTCCTTTCATCCATCTTAAGAGCACCTGATTAAGCGCAGCCTGTAAGGCTTTACAGCTTCGCCCACTTTGAGGGAAAAACCTGAGAAAATCCCTCACTTTTGTCTCTGGCCAAGTTTCAAGTTTCAGACCAGGGCGTTCAATACCTGAGAGGAATGCCTCAAAAATTTTGAGGGAAAAACCCGAGAAAATCCCTCAACATTGAAGCATTGGATCTTTGAGCAGATGGGAATCTTGTAGACATCTCGAAATTGGAAAAAACGAAAGATTCAGAAAACACCAGCGCTTGGCTCTTTCCGTTCGTCGCAGATGAGGGAAAAACTCAGGAAAATCCCTCAAGGTGCTTTGGCTGAAAATCGAAGTATATAGAAGCAAAAATTCAATCTTTTCAAAAACTCGTCCGCACGACTTTGAACTTTTTAGACGCGCGTCGCGTCTAAAAATAGTGTTGGCAATTAGCTGGAAAGCCATAGAGGAGGTGTTTATACATGTCTGTCTCGGTATTTGTGCGCCGATTTGTATTTAGCCTGAAGAAAGGGCACATATTCACCACAAAAGATGTACTTAGATTTGGGACGCGCAAAGCAGTTGATTGTGCGCTAAATCGACTGGTGAAGAAGGGTCACATCATCCGCCTTACTTCCGGAGTATTTCTCTTTGGAGACGAAATGACGCCGCTACCATCACCCATGGAAGTAGCCGTCATCAAGGCGAAAGCATTTGGTAAGAAGGTAACTGTTCACGGCAATGATGCGGCGCAGCAGTTGCAGCTAATGCAAACGTCAGACGATGGAGATAGCCTGAATTTGTGGATTGATGGCTCTTCGAGCTCGTTCAAATACGGTAATGTCAAAATCAACTTTCAATCAGTATGCAAAAGAAAAATGCGTCTTGCAAAAAAAGGAGGACCAGGGCTCTCTTTAGCCGCACTTTGGCATATTGGCAAAAGGAAAGTAACTCGCGCGGAAATTCAACGCAGCTTGCCGAACAACACGCTCGAGCGCGCAAAGCTCAAAACCAAACTTGAAAATGTGCCGCAGTGGCTCAGCCAGTTTTACTTGAAATAAAAAGAGTGGATTACATCAAGGCTTGCCCGTCGAAGAATATCGGGACTAACTGCATCG
>CAZBOX010000288.1:0-7418 GCA_964493595.1 uncultured Candidatus Obscuribacterales bacterium
TGATTAAACAGAGTTTTGCAAAGCGGCGCCAGTCTTGCCGAAAAGGCTAAATCATTTGGTGCTTGATAACGTCCGGCCATGAAGGAGGGGTATAGTTGAGCCAACAGTTTCTAACCGGGAGCCCAAGATGGGATTCGAAATTACCAACGTCAAAGAGAACTCGGTCTATGCGCTTGGCACTCTTAAAGATTCCTGGGTCCTGACCGCAAAACAATTTTTCCCGCTTTTCATTGGCTGGTTCTTGACTCTGGGCGGACCGGTGCTTTTAACCTGCCTGCTTTCAGCAGCTGGTTGGGGGATCGATAAGTTTATGCTCGGTTTTCCAAAAGGCGGACCGTTTTCTTTAGTCGGGCTTCTTGTTGGGGTGCTGACTATTGGCGGGTTTTGGGCCGGCTGGGCTAAAATCGCCCTGAAGGTCACTCGCAATATACCTACGAAAATGAGTGATGTTCTCTGCTCTCCCGGACAGATGGTCGCATCGTTGATTGCTCTTTCTCTTTCGACAATTGCGATCGGTCTAACCGGCTGGTTGGTTATTCCCGCCGCTTTGCTCTTCCTTAAGTGGCAGCTGACACCCTATTTCATCGTCGACCAGAATTGCGGTCCTATTGAAGCAATGAAGAAGAGTTGGCACGCGACCGACGACCAGATTTTCATTCCGCTTGCTGTTCTTGATTTGATTTTCTTCGGGCTTAGCACCGTCAGTAGTGCTATTTTCGTCGGTCCAATCATTTGTCACATGGCTCTTGCTGTGGCTTCGGCGATTGTTTACGCTCGCTGGTTGACAGATGAAGAGGCGCCCTTCAACAAAGCCGACTTGTTGGAAAACCACCATGACGTGGTTAAGTAAATTCATCGAGTGGCTTTCGAAACAAATTGGACTTGTTGCGCCGGATCGGCGTGAAGTCCGAGTCGAAGAGTCTCCTGAGCTTAACGTCGAGATGCAAGAAGAACTGAAGGTTCTGAGAAACCGTGCATATACATGGCGAAACCGCGCGCAAATGGCGCGCCAGCAGAACAATGAAGACCTGGTGCAACAGGCGCTAGAGCGCATGTGGCAGTGTCAAGTGAAGGCGGCAGAGCTACAGGGCAAGAGCCATCCTCCCAGACCCGATGAAATTCCGTCCGACTTAGATATGGGAGATGACGCTGATCCAGGAATAGATAATAAGGGGCATCCTCCCTGGCGACCATATGATCCATCTCGTGTTCCTAAGAAGCCGCTGCCTTCTTCTGGAGGCGGCGAAGTTGCATTGCCCTTGCCAAAAGAAGATGCTGATTTGTAATTGAAAAAAACCAAATTATCTTGTGTCGTTGTCGGGCTCAAACAGGTCATAACTGCTTGTATTTGGATTCCACCAGAATTTTACTTCCGATATCTTCTGGACGTATGGTTTTGTTGAACCTTCTGGAAATTTGAGATTCTCGCTGGATTTCATTGAATCGACGGCGGACCTTATTACGTCGCGAAAAAGGTGTGATTGCGGACCATCGATTTTGAGAAGGATAATCCGACCATCTGGGTTAATGCGCCAGTGGATTTTTCCGTAAAATTCTCGCTCTGTTTCGGGAGGTCCAATTTTTACCAGCAAATCCTTGATGCGGTGAAACAACTCATCTGCGACTGCCTTGTGCCATGCTTTCCATGTTGAAGCGTCTGGCTCTGTTGATACTTGTGTTGCTGTTGTTGGGCTGGTGTTCGAAGCTCTTTCATCGGCAAGGGCTGCCCCTGCGTTTGTATGTAAAAGCAGCAGGTTCGAAACCAGAACTAATTGCAGAAATTTGTGCTTCACGAATGACCTCGAAAGCATTATTCTACAATTTCGTTCCAGATAACCCTGCAACTACATAATTAATCGCCAGCGCTTGTCTGAGGCTGATGCCGATCGCCGGGGCGGCATCCGGCAGCTCGTTTACTTTTACGCCCTGTCCGCGGTCGAAGTGTGCCATCATGTGCATGACGTATCCTCTGCCGAAGGGAAATACCACGGCAAGAGCGCCAAGTTTGTCGGGATCTTCTTGCGCGAGTGTGTCGCTTACGGCAAGAACGCGAACTTTTTCTTTATTGAATATGCGAATCAGGTGGCAGTGAATGTCCATCTTCCAGGCACCATTGGTGACGGCATGTCTGAACAGCGCCGGATGTTTTCCAGTAAGGGAAGCTTCATACATTCTCTGTTGATTCGTAGCGCCGCTCCAGGCAATGAAGCCCGGGAATACATGCTGATTCAAGCGATCGATCATCCAGTCTGTGGTAAGCAGATAACCGCCCTTGATCACGAAGTCTCGTATTTTGATGCCACCATTCCAGGACAGATTATTCGGACCGCAGTCGATGATCACAACCTGTGCGGAACTCAAATCATAGCTATCGAAAGCTTTTTTGCTCATCATCTTGTAAGGCAAACCGAGGCTTTCCAAAGTCTTTTCGGCTTGATCGTATTTGTCGGAAATCACAACCAGCCGATCGGATTCCATCACACTTGTCTGCAAACTGAATTGTGGATGTGTTTGTTCAAGCCAGCCGCGATAGGTTTTTGGCGGTGCCATGCTGGCACGACCAGGCAATGCCATCCTGGGTGTTTCGATTGGTCCGTCGAATTGCGCTCGTCCCTGTAAAGGAGCACGGACAGCAGAAGTAGGGTTTGGGAAAAGAGATTCGATTGGCGCAGGCGGTGCTTCAGTTGGATTGGGCAAAGGCTTGAGTAGAGGGGGTTCGTCTGTTTGTGCCAATGTGCTTGGGCAAACTGTATTGCCTGTAATCGCTGTGATGGCAAAAATACACCACCACAGTTTTTTTGAAGGTTTTTTGTTTTTTCTCTTCATGACCTTATTATATTCTTCGCGCGCGTGCGCGAAGAGATCTCAGCCAATTCTGCGTCGTGTCTTAATCACACAATTGTGTGATCGAGCGCATTTGATTTCGATTCACATTTGCAAAAACACACTTGCGTAAAATAGTGCGACCCGTATAATGGTTTTACCGGTGCCAAATTTGGGCGCCGTTTTATTGACTAAATTGTTCAGGTGGATAAATGATGCGATTCCTCATCCAAATCAAGAAAACTCGTAAGGCTGTGCCTGCGGTTGTTTTGCGTTTTGGACATGAGGTCATTTCAGGTAATTATGCTGATGAAAAATCCTATCGTTTATCTACTAGTGACCGGCTGGGCTTACGCCGGTAAATATCGCTCTGTAATTCTTCTGTACACCGTGATGTTCGCCTTTGCTCAGGCGATGATGCTTGCCGAGCCTTATATCATCGGCAAACTCATCAACTGCATACAGGCTGGTGTGACAGGTGTTGCGACAGGTTCAGCGTCACGTGATCATCTTATGGATCAGGTGAAAATGTACCTGCTCATATACTTCGTCACGCAGGTCGGGTTCTGGGTTTTCCACGGTCCCGGCAGATTGCTTGAGCGGTTCGTTGCCTTCAACATGAAAGCGGCGTTTAAAGGCAAGCTCTTCGCGACTTTGACTAAATTGCCGTTGAAGTGGCACAGGGAGCACCATTCCGGTGACAGTATCGACAAGGTGAATAGAGCGTCCAATTCGCTCTTCGAGTTTTTCGATACCTCGTTCGAAATTGCCTACATGTTCTTCAGGCTGATCGGCAGCATGATTGTGCTTGTCATTTTCATGCCGGGAGCAGGGCTGATTGCCACTTTGGTGACAATGCTGGCGGTGGCTGTGATATTTGGCTTCGACAGAGTTCTGGTCAAAAATTACAGTACGCTCAACCGGTTCGAAAACTCCACTGCGTCAGCTGTGCACGACTACATAACCAATATCATCAGTGTGATCACTTTGAGATTGGAAAATAGAGTGCATGGTGAAGTGAAGCGGAGAATGTTGCTTCCGTTGTCGCTCTTCAAATCGAACAACGCAGTCAACGAGATCAAGTGGTGCATCACGACAGTGCTTATCGCCTCGATGATCGTATCGGTGTTGGGTTGGTATACCGCCACAACGGTGGGAGCCAGCAAAACCATCGAAGGTGGAACCTTCTTCACGCTCTTCGAATACTTGAGGAGAATAGGAGATTCGTTCTATCAATTCGCTTGGATCTACGGAACTGTTGTGAGACAGGCAGCTGACGTTAAGAGTGCTGAGCCGATTGCAAACGGCTTGTGCGCGTCGCAAGAAAGTGAAGAAGAGCAATTCCATATGCCAAAACAATGGGAAGTGCTCGAGGTGAAGAATCTCAAATTCACTTACGAAGACGACAAACACAAAAAGCATCACCTCAAAGACATCAATTTGACCTTGCAAAAGGGAATGTCGATTGCCTTTGTGGGTGAGAGCGGTAGTGGTAAGAGCACATTGCTCAGCCTCCTTAGGGGCACGCAAACCGCTCACAGCGCCAACGTCTTTGCTGACGGAGTCGAATTGCCCGGTGGCTTGAAGCACGTGGCCGACGCCACTACTTTGATGCCGCAAGATCCGGAAATCTTCTCGGACACGATCGGATTCAACCTTACCTTTGGTTTGGAGGTGGACGAAAACGAAATCCGCGAAGCCATACGGATGGCGAGATTCGAGCCTGTGCTCAAGCGGTTGCCGAACGGGCTGGAGACGAGCATCGCCGAAAAAGGTGTCAACCTCAGCGGCGGTGAGAAGCAGAGATTGGCACTGGCAAGAGGGATCTTCTTTGCCAGAGACAGCGAGATAATCTTGCTGGACGAGCCGACCTCAAGCGTCGACCCACAAAATGAAAGGGCAATTTACGCCAATATTCTGGAGGCGTTCCCTGATAGATGTGTGGTTTCGTCTTTGCACAAACTCCATCTGCTCGATATGTTCGATGTTGTCTACGTTTTTCACAACGGGGAGATCGTCGAATATGGAGAAGTCAGTGAAGTGTTGGCCAAGAACGGTAGGCTCTCGGAATTGTTCAACAGTTACGAAGGCGCCACCGAAATGCAGCCGGTGATGGCAACTCAGGCAGCAATTGCCGGATAAATCAGGGGCAGGCTTCTCAGGAGGCCTGCCTTCTGGCTTGGCGTCTTTTTTCGCGCTGAGGCCCGCTGAGGGCTCACACGCAGTGGTGTTCACTGCGCTCATCCTATTTATAAATTCGAACAGCTGGAACTTGTAAAGAAAGCCAGTGCCTAGAGGCTATAGGGTATAGGGGACCTACCCAAAGCTTAAACGCTGCTGCCGCCTCTTACTCGGCCGGTGTTCCTGGCTGGGCCGGCAAAGCTTTGTTGCTGTATGAAGTTGCTTCTGTGCCACCTTGCCCACCATCATATAGACTGGAGCCATGGCAAATGCGGAAATCCTATCTATCGGAACTGAACTCCTTCTAGGAGAAGTTCTCGACACGAACTCAAAATTCTTCGCTACTGAATTGGCGAAGTTAGGAATCGATTGTTACTATCGCGTCACTGTTGGAGACAACAAAGATCGTATAAAGGCAAGTTTGAAACAGGCATTCGACCGATCGGACATCGTTTTGACCTCCGGCGGACTTGGTCCTACCGCGGATGACCTAACAACTGAATGTATCGCTGAATTTTTTCACTTGCCGATGATTATGGATGAGGCAGTTCTCAAGGAAATCGAGAGACTCTTTGCTGAGCGCAATTTGAGCATGCCGGAGACCAATAAGAAGCAGGCTATGCGTCCACAAGGTTCTGGCGTTCTGCCCAATCCGAGCGGGACTGCGCCAGGCATTATGTGGATTGTCCCGCCGGAAGCCTTAGCCGCTGCAGGTGTTTTGGATCCGCAGCGGAAACGCGCGATTCTCACCTTTCCGGGTGTTCCTTCTGAGCTGGTTAATATGTGGAATCAGTCCGGCTCCGGATTTATCGCTGATAATTTCTTGACCGGCGCGATCTTCAGTATTGAATTAAAACATTACGGTATTGGTGAATCTGCGCTGGCTGAAAAATACGCTGATTTGCTCAATGGTACGTCTCCGACAGTAGCTCCCTACGCCGGAATGGGCGAATGCCGTCTGCGAGTGGCCGCAAAAGCCGCCACTATCGAGCAGGCGCAGGCTCTGGTCATGCCGGTTGTGGAATTGATTCGCAAGGAAAGCGGCAAGCTTTGCTATGGGCAAGATGAAGATACGCTCGAGGCTGTAGTCGGGCAACTGCTAATTGCCAACAACTTGACTCTGTCGGTCGCTGAATCCTGCACGGGCGGGTTGGTTAGTAAGAGGCTCACCGATATAGGGGGCAGCTCTCAATACATCAAAATGAACGCTGTAACCTATGCAAACGAAGCGAAAATGAAGCTTTTGGGCGTCTCGGCAGATCTTCTCGACCAATTCGGTGCTGTTAGTGACGAATGTGCCCGAGCCATGGCGGAAGGGATTGTAAAATTATCGGGCTCTGACATAGGACTGAGTATTACAGGCATTGCCGGACCGACCGGCGGAACGCCTGATAAACCGGTCGGTACCGTCTACCTCGGTCTTTGTGCCAATGGCCAGGTGGAGACAAAGAAGCTTAGTCTCGGGACGAAGCTAAACCGCCAGGAGATTAGGTTTCGGACATCGAGTGCGGCACTGAATATGGTGCGTTTGCATCTGCTTTCGCGTAGTCTTGTCCCCCAATAGCGTTAATGACAACCCCGGTTGTGGGCAATTTTTGAATCTGCGCATTCTGGCGGCTTCCAGGCATTTAATCTGCATTTTTTCCTGTTTTGTATTAGATTGACTTTCAATTCATAGGGAATAATTTTGATGGGTTAATACCCGCGCCCCAATACAGGTGAGGAAGTCTGTTGCTTTATGAGCAATAAACCGGGTCAGAATTCTGGCAATAAGAAAGCAGATGAATGGGTAATCAAAGACAACCTGTTTCATCGTCGGGTTACTGACGTACGCAACCAGGTTACCTGGGATTTCGAGTCGACTGAGAAAGCTATCGATCTACTGCAGACCGGTGGACCCAGCCGTTTTGGCCCCGGCGCTCAGCAGCAGGAGGTCTATCAACCGCTGTCGGAAGAGGAAATTGAAGCTTTTGCATTTTTCGATTCCACCACTCCCTGTCTGAAGTTTCAATACATGCTGCGCATGTTGCGGCGAGAGCTAAAGCGTGGAAAGCGTTTCAATCGCCCGATTGCCGTACTTGTAGTGGCAGTAGATGGTTTTCAAAACATCGTGCATAACCATGGTCCGTCGGCTGCTGATGCGATGTTAGCGTTTGTTGGAGAACGTTTGAATGCTGTTACGCGCAGTGATATCGACCTGGCTGGTCGTTATGTCAACGAGCGCTTCTTGATCATTCTTCCTGAAACACCAGGAAAAGGCGCCACGATTGCTGCTGAGCGTTTGCGCAAAGATGTGGAAGCATCAGTAATGCAGTGGCAGTGGCATAAACTGCAAGTTACTGTCAGCATCGGAATTGCGCATCGCCCCGGTCACGCTGGAGAAGCTGAAGAACTAATTGTTCAGGCCGATATGG
>CAZBOX010000289.1:0-7392 GCA_964493595.1 uncultured Candidatus Obscuribacterales bacterium
GGTTGGTTTGACTTACTGAAAAAGTATGGAATTTCGTGGGTTTTTGTCAGGCCAGAATCCCCTCTCGCCCAAAAGCTGCTCGATGAGAAAGGCTGGCGGACAGCGTATAAGGACGCCTCCGCGGTTATTCTCGAGGAGCCGGCAGATAACGTCTTGCCATAGGCGGTGTTAGTCAGCCGGGTAGAATTGGCGAAACTTCATCGCTGATTTCAATCTGCCGAGAGCCTCGTCGTAAGAGATTTCGCGCAGGCGCAGTTGTTTTTGTACTGTAAGCGCTGCTACTACAAGGTCGGGTCTGATAATCTGCATTTTGACAAGCGAATGACCCAGAGGGCTGGAAAGCTCAGCGCTGGCGATAAGCGCCTCGGCAAGGTTTTCCTCGGAAAGCAACTCCGATGCGACAAGCAATTCGCCCAGGCGGTCCTGACTCTGGGTTACTTCCGGACCGACTCCCGCTGTTTCCAGCGCGGTCTGCAAGGTCGAGCCTTCTTCAACGATATCTCTAATGATTTTGACTGCAGCGTCTTGTGTGATCTTGCCGCTTAGCATCAGTGATTGCGCTTGAATAGCGGCTAGCATCTCTTGTTTTGTTAGAAAACCTGAAGCAACAAGCACCTGACCAACGGGCATTCCAAGTGACTGTGCATAGCCTAGCTGCTCGGCCAGGTCTTCTTTACTCATAACTTCGGCGGTCGCCAGTAATTCACCGATTTTGATGGCTCAATCTCCTGATGTGTTTGGAAATGAACTGGAAAATGGTTTTGGTTCCCATTTGAGATTAGCACAAGCTAGTGTCGCATAAGCTATCTTTTTTGGCTAATTAGGTATTATGGTTAGGGGCGGAAAGTGGCACTAGGACTATGAAAACGGTTGTCACTCCAAAAATGAAAAGAGGATATTTGTTCTTAAGATCCGACAAACTAATCCTTCTTTTGAAAGACATAACCGCTGAAGGTAATCACGAATAAATTGAAAAGAGTTCTCGTGCAAAGCCATGTAAGTCGCCCATTTTTAGGGGCGAGCAACCTGCTTGCATCAACCTTCTGCGCGTTTAGTTTTATCATCGCGGTTGCACTTTTCGGGCTGATGGCACCGGTTGGCGTGATCGCGCATGAAGGCGAGAATGAAGCTTTTGCCGGAAGCGATCATGACGGACCGCAGACTGTAACTGCGAACGAACAAGGGCAGCGCGCTCTCGGACTGGAAGTGGGCCCGCCTAGGTTTTCATTCCTGAAGGATACGCTTTCTGCAACAGGAGAGGCTCAAGCCGCCGAAACACAATCTTTCGATGTCAATCCGCCCGTCTCCGGAGTTGTGCAAAGCGTTTTTGCAAAGCAGGGCGATGCGGTGAAAAAGGGCCAGGTCCTGGCGCTTGTACACAGTATCGAGGTGGCAACGACTCTCACTCAGCTCCTCAACGATCGCACGCGGATTCAAGGCGATATTACGAGAACCAAGACGGAGATAGGCAGCGATATTACACTCCAGATAAATGAAGTGCAATTGGCAAAAACGAGTTATGAAAGGGAGCTGGAGCTATTTAAAGAAGGCATAAGTGCGCGCAAGGCTCTGCAAGAAGCGAAAAATGTTTATGATTCGGCGCAAGTGAAACTAACGACTCTGCAGCAACGTTTGAAACAGGAAGTTTCTTTGCTGCAAAATCAGCTCAAGATGACCACTGAGTCTGCTGAGGACCAGCTGGAGATTATGGGTATCGGTAAAGCTGAAATTGAGAACAGCATGAAGACGAATCACGTTACTGCCGACCTGCCCATCGTTGCTCCTGTCAGCGGGGCTGTTACTCAGCGCGATATCACGCTTGGTGAGCGCGTCGATCCTACGAAGAAAGTGTTCAGCATTGTCAATTTGAATCCGATCTGGGTGATGGTTGATATTTTTCAAGAACAGATTCCTAATGTGAAGCAGGGGCAGGAAGTCGTGATAACAACGCCTTCTCACCAGAGTCTGCGCGGGAAAATTTCATCGGTCGGAACCGTTGTGGATGATGCGACAAAGACTCTGCATGTGCGCATTGTCACTGAAAATCCCGAAGGTATTTTGCGTCCGGGTATGTTTGTTCAAGCGCAGATAGTAATCGGCTCGAAGGATAAGCAGACGTTGATCGTGCCGGATTCGGCTGTCGTCAGTGATGGTGATCAGCGGTTTGTATACACCAAATCCGGCAACTCTTTCAAGCCTGTCCAGGTGAAGACAGGAGTCGAAGTTGCCGGTGATATTGAAGTGTTGAGTGGTATTTCCGTCAGCGATCAGATTGTGTTGAAAGGCGCGCAGCAGTTGAAGGCTGAGGCTCTATTGCGTCCCGGCGAAAATCAAGACGATGATGCCGATGAGGCTAATCACGCCTCTCATGGTGCCGATGTTGCCGCAAAAGGCAACAGCAAAGCTCAGCTGGCGATGGTCTTTGCGCTCGGGGTTGCGGCTGCCTTCATCGTCATTGCAATCTGGAGTTTTGTAGGTAAGAAAGTTCATTCGGCGCACGCAGCAGCCGGCTCTTCCGCCAAGGTCGACGACAATGCCCCCGGCGAAGCGAAAACGCAATCAGAGTCAAAGCAGTGATCGGGCATAACGAATGATCAATCGTTTTATCCAATGGTCAATCAACAATCGCTGGATCGTAGCCATCCTAGCCTTTGTCTGGTTGGTCGGCGGAATCTATGCGACCGATACCATGCCGGTCGATGTTTTCCCTGATTTTGCGCCAATTCGTGTTGTTGTGCTCACTGAAGCGCCTGGTTTTGCACCGGAGGAAGTGGAAAGTCTTGTCACAAGACCTCTAGAGAGCAACCTCAACGGCACTGCCAATGTGAAAGTGGTGCGTTCCGTCTCCACAATCGGTCTTTCCGTTATAACGATTATTTTTCAGGACTCGACCAATGTACTTGTGGCGCGCCAGCTAGTCTCGGAAAAACTTCAGTCTGCGCGTAACCAGTTGCCGGAGAATGTCAGCGCTCCGGTCCTGGCGCCGATGACTACTGCCGCTGGAGACATTCTCAAAATCGGCCTTTATTCAGCAGGCGAAACATCGGCAATGGATCTGCGAACCCTGGCGGACTGGACTTTGCGCATGCGCTTGATGGCTGTGCCAGGCGTCTCCAACGTTGTTGTCATAGGCGGTGACGTGAAGCAGTATCAGGTGCTCGTCGACCCGGAGAAGCTCAAACAATACGATGTGACGCTGGCACAGGTGGTGGCTGCCGCACGCGGAAGCAATCTCAATACCGCCGGCGGCATGGTGCGCTCCAATGAAAAAGAAGAGTTGGTGCGTGGGTTGGGGCGTGTTAGTTCGCCTGCAGAGATTGCCGAGACCGTGATTGTGGAGCGCGGCAACCAGCCGGTTTTGCTCGGCAATGTTGCAGACGTGAAATTAGGCGCGCAGTTCAAGATCGGTGATGCCATCGTAGACGGACATCCGGGGGTGGTCCTTACTGTTTTCAAACAGCCAGAAGCAAATACGCTGGAGACGACGCGGGCCCTGGAAAAGGCGCTCAGCGATCTGCGCCAGACTTTCCCGAAAGATGTGCAGGTTGTCACTACATTCAGGCAGGCGGACTTTATTGAAATAGCCGTGAAGAATGTCTCGGAGGCTGTCGTGCTTGGCGGCGTTCTGGTGATCATCATTCTTTTTGCGTTCTTGCAAAATTGGCGCACGGCTATTATTTCTCTTACCGCGATTCCTCTATCGCTTTTGGCTGCGATCATCGCGCTCAAGCTGCATGGCTATACAATAAACACGATGACTCTGGGCGGTCTGGCTATCGCTATTGGCGAAGTCGTTGATGATGCGATCATCGATGTGGAAAATATCTTTCGCCGCTTGCGCGAAAACGCCACTTTGGCTCAGCCTCGCTCGCCGCTTACCGTTATGTATGAGGCTTCCGCAGAAGTGCGTGGCGCCGTTGTCTATGCCACCATGATCGTCGCGCTGATGTTCTTGCCTGTTCTGTCATTGAAAGGACTCGAGGGCAAGATTTTCACGCCGCTCGCTTATGCTTATCTCGTATCGCTTGTTGCATCTCTGGCGGTAGCGCTCACAGTCACGCCGGCAATGTGTGCAATTTTGTTGAAAAACACAAGGGGCGGCGAGGAGTCAGATGGGCGCGTCGTCAAATTTTTGAAGAGCATCTACATGCCGGTGCTCAATTTCTCTGTGCAACGCCCTCGCTCTATTTTAGCCGGTGCGCTCCTGCTGTTTCTTTTCTCGATGGCCAATCTTTTCGTTCTAGGTACTGAATTTTTGCCGCCATTCGATGAGAACAATCTGATCGTTGTCACCACGTTCATGCCCGGCACCAGCCTGGATACGACGACGCAAATGGGCACCGAGCTGACCTCTCACTTTGTCAACAAGCACGAGATCCTGGCTGCCAGCCAGCGGGCGGGGCGTGCCGAGGGCGGCGAAGATTACGGCGCCAGCAATGTCAGCGAATTCGACATTCGCTTGAAGCCGGACACCCCGGATAAGCAGAAATTGCTCAATCATATAAGGCATGAATTTTCTCACGTCCCCGGTCTTGTGGCGGACAGCGGCTCTTACCTTCAGCACCGTATGGACCATGCTCTTTCAGGCGTAAATGCCGCTATTGCAGTTAAATTGTTCGGGCCCGATCTTGATGTTTTGCATCAGTACGCGCTGAAAGTCGAGAAGGTGATGAAGGAGATTCGCGGTGCCGTAGACGTGCATGTCGAGCAAATTGTCGATGTTCCGCAGATATCGATCAAAGTCAATCGCGAAGCGGCGGCGCGCTATGGCGTTCGCGTGAAGGATCTGTCCGATTCTATCGAGGCGGCATTTCGCGGCGTCACTGTCTCGCAGGTTCTGGAGGGGCAGAAAGCTTTCGATATGTATGTCTGGCTGAAGCCTGAATACCGCAACAATTTGAGCGTCATCAAATCTACCCTGGTAGATACCCCGGCAAATGTAAAAGTGCCGCTCGGTGCACTGGCTAGCGTCACCGAAGGGCAGAGCCCTAATACAATCAGCCATGAAAATATTTCCCGGCGGGTAGTCGTTCAGGCTAACGTGTCAGGTCGCGACCTGGGCAGTCTTATCAGCGAAGCGAAGAAGCGTATCGCCAGAGATGTACAGTTGCCGACCGGCTATTACATCGTCTACGGCGGGCAATTCGAGGCGCAGGAAGAAGCATCCCGGCAATTGGGAATTTTGCTGGCGGTGGCACTTTTGGGCATGTTTTTGCTCCTTTCGCTGGCTTTTAAGTCGCCGAAAGCCGCCATTATCATCATGGCCAATTTGCCGCTGGCGCTTGTCGGCGGTATCTGGGCTGTTCTCTTTTCGGGGGCAGTTCTCAGCGTCGGCTCTATGGTCGGGTTTATGACTCTATTCGGCATTTCCACTCGAAACGGCATTATGCTCGTTGCTCATTTCAATCAGTTGAGCGAACAGGGCGGCACCCTTGACGAAGTCGTAAGGCACAGCGCTCTGGACCGGCTCAGCCCCGTTTTGATGACTGCCCTGGCTGCTTCCCTGGGTGTCTTGCCAATCGCCGTTCTGGGGGGCGCTGGACGCGAATTGGAGCAGCCGCTCGCCATTGTCATCCTGGGTGGCATGGTCACGTCCACAGCCTTGACCCTGGTGGTTATTCCGGCTCTTTTGAAGCTCTTTGGTGCGGGTCTGCACAAAAGAGAAAGTGTGGGCGATGCTGGATAGCGTTCAAGTCTGAGCCTCCATCCCGCGGCTTGTTAACGGTAAACATGCTAGAGTTTGGCAATGAAAATTGCTCTTGCATGTTCGGCTTTTCCACCGGATGGGGCTAATGGGGGTGCTGCCACCTTCTACTTAGAGTTGTCGCGCGCACTGGCATCAATCGGACACGAAGTGTTAGTCGTCACGCTGACGGAAGGCGATGAGCGTACTGAACTTATCGAGGGCGTGCGTGTAGAGCGAATTCACTTTGATGAATCTCAGTATGTAAACCTCCAGAATCTAGGATTTGTTCCTTTTACGGCATGGTATATGAGCCGCGCTGTTCATTTGCAGAAGCACGCCGCGCGGCTTCTGGAGGCATTTAAGCCTGATGTGCTCGAATGGCATGAGCATGGATTTTTTGGTCTGCTCTTGCATTCGCAAAAATATCCTCTGATAGTTAGATGTCTCTGCCCTGCATTTCAGTCCATGGTTCTCAACGGTGATGATAAGCGCTTTCCCGTCGACTCACATCTTACAGCGGCTCTGGAAATTGCTTTTCTCCAGGGCGCCAGTGCTCTTACGACGCCTAGTTTGAACCTCGCCGGCATCATCAGTGAACAAACAGGAATATCGATTGAGCAGTTCGAAATAATAAAAAATCCACTTGCCGTCCGCGAATCGGCGCGCGCCCAAGAGTCGGCGCGCGGATTCCCCAGGCTTGTTTTTGTCGGCCGGGTCGAAAAGCTTAAGGGGTGCGATCTTCTGATCGAGGCAATGCCTGCTGTACTGGAGAGTTTTCCCGGAGCAAGCCTTACGTTCATTGGTGAAGAAGCTATATCTGCCAGTGAAGATATTTCTTTCAGTCAGCAGTTGCGTATGCGGGCCGACGAATTGAGTTGTGCCGGCAGTTTGACCTTTGCAGGACTGCTTCCACGCGACCGTCTTGCCGAGAAGGTTGTCCAGTCCGATATCGCCATTTTTCCGTCTCGATACGACAGCTCGCCTTATGCCTGCCTGGAAGCCATGTCTCTTGAAATACCCGTGGTCGCCAGCCGAGTAGGTGGAATTCCTGAATATGTCGAGCATGGTGTAACCGGCTTGCTCTTTGAATCAGACAATTCGGCAAATCTGGCACAGGAGATCATTCGTTTGTGTGCCGACGCAAATTTACGCAGTCGCATCGCAAAGGCAGGAAAGCAGAGCGTTTTGACTATGTGCAACCCGGGCGCCGTAGCGCGTGAAACCCAAAAACTATACGAAAAAGCATTGCAGATGTTCCAGTACGAGAAAGGCGGACAAGGCTCCGGAGTCATTGATGACAGGGTCAAAGCGGGTCTTCTGGCTGCCTTTGATGACCTGGTTGAGAAACCTTATTTCAGGCAGCGCGTAGACAATGAGTTGCAATCTTGCATGGAAGAAGCTTACCAGAATGGTTTGAAAGATGGTTTTTACGCCGGTCGGCGTTCTGTCGCCTCCGATCCCGCCGGCGCAATGCTCGCAGGCATAAGATTTCTGGCGCGTTTTTATACAAAAAAGGAGTAGCCTGCGGTGACTGAAATCAACTCAAAGAGGTGCACCATGGAAAACGACTCTGCTGTTGTATCCGTCGATACGACAATTCATTACTTTTCCAAGGATATGCCGCCTGCCAAAGTTACTCTTGCCAGTGTCGGCGGCAAGGCGCATTCGCTCATTCGCATGGTTGAACTGAATTTGCCTGTGCCGCC
>CAZBOX010000290.1:0-7362 GCA_964493595.1 uncultured Candidatus Obscuribacterales bacterium
GTATTGACATAGGGCAATTTTCGCTCGGTTCTGATTTGCACCGCTTGCTGTTTTACTTTCGACAAAAAATCCTTCTCG
Source organism: uncultured Candidatus Obscuribacterales bacterium (assembly GCA_964493595.1). Taxonomy (GTDB): domain Bacteria; phylum Cyanobacteriota; class Vampirovibrionia; order Obscuribacterales; family Obscuribacteraceae; genus QKMZ01. Next base: position 79 of record CAZBOX010000290.1, read on the forward strand.
AACGGCTTTTGCCTTCCGCGCAAACGCCTGGATAATCGAGTACCGTCGAAAAAAACAGTACCAGCATGGGCTTTAGCATCAATAAGGAAAATGCTGTTTTCCGGCGAGGTAACTAGAAAATCGACATCTCCATTGCCTTCCAGTGGAACGTTTCTCTCTACTTTCCAGGTCGAAGGCAAACGGCGAAGCGTGGATGCCACATCGTCTTCACCTATGGCGCCGACCATTGCAAAACCCGCTGACTGCGAAAAATATCTGCCCATTAAATAGAAGATCCTCGAGCAGATAAGCAAAATTATCACAAGGTGGAGCGGACGCTTGGACAGAAGCGCTAGCGGGCAAAACGCGACCATCATAAAGGCGACAAAAGAATGGAGACGCGAAAGCGATTGCCAGCGAGCATACAAACTTCCCGGACCATGCCAATCACTCATTTTGCATCCTCTAATAACCGGATCTCGACATTCCTGGATTTTAGAGAGCGCCGTAATTCTTATAACTGTTGAATTGTGCAGACTTTTCTTTATTAAACGTTCCAGGACTCTGCCCGTTTTCGTGTTTTCCGGGTGGCGTGTCGTGCACAAAAGTGAGAATCTCCAGTCAAACGATTCCTCTCGCCATATTCAATGCCGCTGGCTAATCCGTCAGCGCCGCTCTTATCTCCCTCCTCCAGGTTTTAATCATGGCAATAACGCACTCTGACGCAGCGGACTTTCAGTCTGTCGAACGACAGCAGACAGCTCCGCCGGAAACCGGTTTGGCCAATGCAAGACTTGCTGAGATGAAATTGGTCAACAATGACTCCAGTTCGACCTATGTTCAAAACGACGGTTTCAAGCTATTGCTGGCAGACAACAGTCCTCGGCCTGAAACCCCAGCCCAGCGCCGTCAAGACTTTGTCGACGGCTTCGGGCGCCTGGGTAAGCTGTACAACGACTCTGTCAATGACAGCGGTCGTTTCGGGAAATTTCAAGAACGCATGCAGGGTGTTTTTCAGTTCGATCGTGAAACATTCAAAGCAATGGGCCAGATTGGCGACAGCTTAATCGCAAACCCACCGGCTTCACCGGAGCAAGTTGGAAAACAGTTGGCCGACATTCTCAGTGACACGATGAAACGGAAAGGCGGCAATATAGACCTGGCCCAGAGCGAGTGGGTAAATCTTCAAGCGGCTATAGCAGGAGTGATGATAGCAGCAGGCTCGACTTTCAAGCCTGGCAGCAAATCAGACCAAAATATCGCCATGGTCGATGCCATGGACGCGCAGTTACGCCAGAATAAAGTTCCTTTCGTCAACGCCATTATCTGGGGCGACACAAAAGAACCCGGCATGGCAATCGTGCCACCCGGGCAAGCATTGACTCGCCAGCAGCGGCACAATTTCTCAGGCTAAAACAGGTCCAAAGCACTGATTAGAAAGACGATATGAAGTCCTTCAGTTCGTCAGGAGTGTCGTCTTCGTTGACCTTATCGGCTTTGTAATTCCATGCGGCCTTGTCTGTCTTAATTTCACCGGCAGGGCATTGCTCATCACCGATATCGCCCGCTTCAGTGACCTCTTCGACACGGTCGTGGTCGGCTTCGTGACCGCTGCCCTGCTTATTGCTGTTCTTCTTTGCCATTGGCGATTCTCCTTGCCTGCAAACTGGCTCTTGTTAGAGTTCGACCGGAGCAGAAGGCAACAGGTTCCCATGGATTACGTTCAGGCGCTGAAATCTGCAAAGCAAGCAGGAGCAGCCTTTTGTAGCTCCGCAGCCATTGAGGAGTCGGTTTTTGCGGCAGGTCTACTTCTTGCGCTCAACCGCTCTGGGCTGCGTGGAATTTTCAACTTTATCGGCCGAGTCAAAGGCATTCTGCAGCAACAAAGAGACAAGATACATCGCAACGAAACCACCAATGAAATAGGCAACGGTAATCCACTTCTGTTTCGCCCTGGCTCTGTCATGCGAGAGGGCTTTGCGCTCGACACTGACGCCCTTGGTCAGCTTCTTCAAGTCCGAGATGACGTCTTCCATTGTCTTGTAGCGATCTTCGGGCTCTTTTTCCATAGCCCTGAAAATCACACGTGTGAGGTCATCTGAAACTTTGACGTTGTGTGGAAAAGGCGGCGGCGGATTATTGACGTGTTTGTACATCACATCCATGTAATTGTCGCCCTCGAATGGCGCAACGCCAGCCATAGTGAAGTACATAAGACAACCGAGTGAATAGATGTCGGTGCTCCCGTCGAGTCTCAGCCCTTTGATTTGCTGAGGGCTCATATAAAGCGGAGTGCCGATGACCATGCCGTCCATCGTCAAGCCTTCTTTGGGAGCCGGTGCGCTCTCATCGTGAATCAATTTGGCAATACCAAAATCAACTATGCGAATGTCGTGTGCTTCATGACTTTCGTTTTTACAGAGGATGACGTGCTCAGGCTTGAGGTCTCGGTGGACGACCTTCATCTTATGGGCGTTTCCAATTGCCGAGGCGATTTGAATGAAGATACCGATCGCCTCGCGCTCGGAGGGCACGCCGCGCGTCTCGACCCATTCATGCAGAGTTACACCGTCGAGCCAGTCCATTACAAGATAAGGCATCTTACTCTTTGTAATGCCAAAGTCGCGCACCTGGCAAATGCCCGGATGTTTGAGCGCGCTTGCCGCTTTTGCTTCGGTAATGAAACGCTGACGCATCTCGTCATCGGCGGCATACTTCGGAAGCAGAATCTTTATTGCAAAGTCTGCATTGGTATAGCGGTTGCGCGCGCGATAGATGGCACCCATACCACCCTGTCTGACCTTCATCATAAGCTCGTACTGCTCTGGCAATTCTTCGAGCATCGGGTCGAACTGAGTGTCTGCTACAGCGCGATCCCACTGGTCACTAATAGAGTCAGTCATTTGCCAGACCTACTTCGCTTGCGCATTTTCAGAAGCCGGGGGTTGCTCGGGCGCCGGCTCTGCCGCGGCTGGCGGCGGGGCAGCCGGCTGAGACGGCTCACTACTCGACTCAGAGACTATCTTTCCATCTGAATTCATGACCGGCCACTCGGCGGTTGGAGGAGGCAGCAAAGCGCCGGGTGGATTATTTGCAGTAGGTTCAGACGGAGCAGCAGCAGCAGCGCTGGTGGAAGGTTCACTGGGCGCGGCCGATGCCGGAGTCGTTGCAGAAGGCTCAGTAGACGTTGCAGCAGAAACTGTCGACGCACCAGCAGGAGGAGCAGTTTGCTCCGACACGGAATTAGTCGCTGGGGCAGCCGCCGCGGCATCAACTGGAGCAGTTACGTCAGTCGGCGCCGGAGAGATTGACACCGCTGGTGGTGCCGCAGAAGACACAGCAGGTGGTTCTGTTGCAGCAGCTGTTGCAGGCACTTCACCTGACTGCTTAGCCAACTCGGCAGCAACCACTTCAGCTTCGGTGTTTTTGTTCAGTTTTTTCAGGACTTCACCATATACTCTCAGTGTAGTCGAATAGGTCTTGGGCGGTATGTTGCGATCATGACGTACAGTGTCCACCGATTGCTTCAGAACACCTTCAGCATTGGCCAGGTCACCCTTATCGATAAAGAGACTCGATAGATCTACCTGTGCTTCTACTGCGGCGGTCGGATTCTGAGCTTTCGATTGATTGGCAAAAGCGACTACAGTTTTTTGATAGCCGATAGCTTCATCCAGTTTGTGCTGATTCTTAGCCACATTTGCCAGACGAGCCAGAACCGGAGCACTCTTGGGACTGCCGGGGCCGTCACGCTTGGCGATCATCTTCAGAGCTTCCTGGAAATATTGCTCTGCCGTTTGCCACTGCTTTTTGGCTTGTTGTTGAATTCCGGCTCCCACATACTGCTCGATTGCCTTGGTCTGAGCAATCATCGCTTGCTGTGCTTGAATCATCGATTCTGCCGTACGGCGCACGACTTTGCCGTGTCCCATACTGGCGGCTGTGCCGGCGCCCATCCCTGCGCCGAGACTTCGGACAAAAGTACCTTCCATCATTCCTTGTGAATGGGCAGGAGAAATGCAGGCAATAAACACCAGCAGCAGCGCTAAAGTGCGAGCCTTTTGCATGATTGATAATTCCTAGTAAGAAGAAGGGATTGGCAAGATTTGGTAGCTATTCCATACCCACAATCCCGCGTGAGCTAACCAGCCGAAAGCTTACAGTTATGTAATCAAAAGCTGCGCAGCAATTGCAATTGAGGGGTCTACTTCTACTCGCTGTCGAGATAGCGCGCGCGCGGAGCGGCAGCATGCGCATTCAGCCCTTCCAGATTGGCAAAAGCTTCGGTTTGTTGATGCAATTCGTTGGCGTGTGAGCGAACGCGAATCCATGTTTGCGCGCGAAGAAAGGTAAGAGGGCTGAGGGCGCCGGCAAAACGTGCCGATCTGTTGGTCGGTAAGGTGTGATTCGGACCGGCGACATAATCGCCGTTCGGGACAGTGGCGTTATAACCGATGAATAATGCTCCATAGTTGACCAGATGCGGCTGAAGATCCTCCGGCTTTGCGACATGCAGCTGTAAATGCTCGGGAGCAATATTATTGGCGGCGGCTATGCATGCCACGATGTCCGGCAAAACAAGAATGACGCTCTTGCTCAAGCTTTCGTCGATAAAATCAGGCAATGCAATTTCAGAGCGAACCTTCGGCAATTCAGCCAGCACTTGCGTGGCAATCGATTCATCATCAGTAAGCAAAAATGCGCGCGCGTCCGGGTCGTGTTCCGCCTGCGAGAGCAAGTCCAGAGCCAGCCAGTAGGGATTACTGCCATGATCGGCAATGATACAAATCTCGCTCGGTCCGGCCAGCATATCGATACCGATACGTCCCTGCAACTGGCGCTTGGCTTCAGTGACATAAGCGTTGCCCGGTCCAACGACCATATCCGCTGCTTTTACGGTTTTCGTACCGAACGCTGCAGCAGCCACAGCCTGTGCGCCGCCAATCTGGTGAAATTCAGTGACACCAGCTACGGTGCCGGCATAAAGAATTTCATCGGTTAGATTGGGAGAGAGTATGAATACTTCAGAGACACCAGCCACCTTGGCGGTAATTGCTGTCATCAGAGCGGTGGATGTGAGCGGAAAGCGTCCCGAAGGCACATAGCAGGCGACACGACCCACCGGGCGAAAATTCAAACCGGTGTCAAAACGCTCATAAGAAACGTGAATAGGACGAATAGCAGCTAGTGTCGCCTCTGCAAAAGCTTTGATTCGAGAGGCCGCTAAATCAATCGTCTTTACTGTTTCATCAGGCAAATTCTCTTTCAGAGCATCAATACCTTCCTGCTCCATGAAGAGCGGCGGCGACGACGTGTCGCCGAAACGGGCTGCCAACTGTGCGATGGCTGTATCGCCTTCACGGCGTACATGGCTGATTATCTGCTCAACTTCCTGTGCAATGCTGAGCGCTCCGAAAGAGCCGCTGTGCTTGCTGCCGGCCAGCGGCGGCATGCCACCTGAAGCACTGGTCAATGGCGGTGGCGCCGGTATAGATTCGCTGTCAGGTCCTGTTCCGCTGGCCATTTTTTTCAACCAGGCGATAGCATCAGCACCCTTGTAAAGCGGAATCATTTGTGGCGTCCCCCAAGCTCAAGCTCGATTTCTTTCCAATCAAGACCTTCATCAACAGCCAGTATGCTTACGAAATAAAGCAAGTCGGCGATTTCCCAACGAAGGTTTTCGCGAGACTTAAACGATACCACTTCAAAAGCCTCTTCCATAAGCTTTTTGCTGAGTTTATCGCGGTCCTTAAACAGCGTGGCAGAGTAGCTGCCCTCGGGCTGGTCGGCCTTTCGGCGCACCAGGGTTTCGAAGAGATCTTCAATGGCGAAGCCACGATGAGAAGCAGCGCTGCCAAAGCAGCTGAACGTACCATTGTGACAAGCACCTTGCGACTGTTTCACGGTAAACAAAATCGAATCCCGATCGCAATCGAGCCGGCAGGAAACCAGTTGTTGCACGCTGCCGGATGTCAAACCTTTCTCCCATATTTCATTTCGTGAGCGGCTGAAATAAATGCCTTTGCCTTCTGTCAGTGCACGAGTAAGCGACTCGGCATTTCCATAAGCCAGCATCAGCACCTTGCCGCATACATCCTGAACGACAATCGGTACGAGCCCCTGAGCATCGAATTTGACGGCGCCGACAACGCTCTCAGCCAGATCAATCCGCCCTGTATAAAGCGCCATCCCGACTTGAACATCCATGCCCAATTTTGAAATTTCTACGATTTCCTCAGTAGCTGCTATGCCACCAGCCACGGTGACGGGGCGCTGCAGTCTTTCTTTCGCTTCTTTTACAGCTTTCATATCCATGCCGCCCAGACCGCCCTCGTCTTTGACGAAAGTGGTAAGAAAGGCACCGCAATAGGGCGCCAACCTCTCGGCTCTCTGCCAGACGGTCTCATCCGTGGTATTGGTCCAGCCTTTGTCGACAACCTTCCCATCGACATTATCGAGCGCCACGATCACTCTCTCCTTGGGAAACTCGCTCAAGATTTCCGGCACTGCTTTCGTGCCGAAGATGACAGCCTTAGCTCCGGCTTTCAAATATTCCTTGCCGGTCTCAACATCACGAATGCCACCACCGACGCGGACATCTGCCACCTTGCAAATATCCTGGATGAGCGCACGATTATTACCTTTGCCCATAGCCGCATCAAGGTCGATGACAGCAACTTCACCGAAGCGATTGAACTCCCGCGCCAATTCCAGCGGTGTTCGCTCAGAAGTGACGACCAGGTCTTTGCCCTGTTTGAGCTGCACAGCTTTGCCGTTCATGATGTCGATACTGGGTACAATCATTTTTCGCCCCTGATTTAGTCTCTGATGCTAATCCCTGCACTTCTTACTACTTTTTTCACATCCTCTATGCTGTAAATTTTGTCGTGAAATATACTCGCCGCAAGAGCCGCATCGGCTCCAGCCTTCTGAAAAACCTCGACAAAACTTTCCGGGTTCGCCGCCCCTCCTGATGCAATTACAGGGATCGGCAACTTTTCTGAAAAGGCTTTGACCATCTCTATGTCAAAACCGTTCTGCATACCGTCGCGATTCCACGACGTCAACAAAATTTCACCGGCTCCACGACTGACACACTCCTCCGCCCAAGCAAGGGCATCCAGTCCTACTGACTCTCTGCCGCCTTTAATGAGCACCTCCCAGACAGTCTCATCTTTCTTGCGCGCATCGATCGCCACTACACAACATTGAGACCCGAATTGCGTAGAGACTTCGTTAATAAGCTCCGGTCTTTTTACTGCAGCTGTATTGATAGAAACTTTGTCCGCGCCGGCATTAAGCAGA
>CAZBOX010000291.1:0-7302 GCA_964493595.1 uncultured Candidatus Obscuribacterales bacterium
CCGACTTCAAGAAGGTCTATTCGACCAATGAAGAAGCACGGCAAGTCATAGATGTCGCCAAACAGCTCGAGGGCTGCAACAAAACCTTCGGTATGCACGCAGCCGGGGTCGTCATCGGCGACGTTCCGCTGGAAGAGATCTGTCCTCTGCAGCGCAACAACGACGGCACTGTCATCGCGCAGTTCTACATGGAAGACGTTGCCCATGTCGGCCTCGTCAAAATGGACTTCTTGGGACTGCGCAACCTGACGATGATCGACAAAGCGATCAAGATCATCAGAGAGACAAAAGGCGTCGACATCGATCCGGACAAAATTCCGCTCGATGACGAGAAAGTTTATACGACGATAAGCAATGGCGATCTGACCGGGATATTCCAGCTAGAAACATCGACCGGCATGCGCCAGGTCGCACGCGATATGAAACCTTCCAACCTGGAAGACTTATCCGCGCTCATAGCACTATACCGGCCGGGTCCGCTCGACTCCGGCATGATCGACAAATTCATCGATTGCAAACACGGCAGGATGAAGATCACTTACAAGACTCCGCTGCTTGAGCCGATCTTGAAGGATACATATGGACAGATAGTCTACCAAGAGCAGATCATGATGATTGCTCAAAAGCTCGGTGGTTACAGTCTCGGTCAAGCCGACTTGCTGCGCCGCGCCATGGGTAAGAAAAAACCTGAAGAGATGGAAAAGCAGCGCGAGATTTTCCTGGCGGGTTGCGCGAAGAATGCCATTTCCCCGGAGCTCGCCAACGAACTGTTCGACACGATGGTACAGTTCGCGGAATACTGCTTCAACAAATCCCACTCTCAAGCCTACTCGCTGCTCACCTACCAGACGGCTTGGCTTAAGACTCACTACCCGGTCGAATACATGACCGCGCTGCTCTCCAGCGTGGCAGACGATCAAGAAAAGGTGCGCGGCTATATTGCCGAGTGCCAGTCAATCGGCATCGATATTCTGGCACCCGATATCAACGTTTCCGGAGCCGACTTCACGGCGGACGGACAATCAATCCGCTTCGGTCTTTCAGCCATCAAGAACGTCGGGGAAGCGGCTGTAGAAGAAATCGTCTCCAAGCGAAGGGATAAGGGTCCGTACAAGTCGCTCAAGGAGTTTCTCGAGACAATCGACCTGCGCGTCGTCAACAAGCGAACGCTAGAAGCCTTGATAAAATGCGGTGCCTGCCAGAGCCTGAATGTGTCGCGCAAACAAGCGTTGGAAAATCTGGACAGCCTGGTCGAATCCGGACAACGCAGGCAGACGGAACTGGCGACAGGTCAGATGAACCTCTTCAATTTTGCCGCAGACACAGGCGTTGCTAAAGTGGACGAGACGCTGCGTGGAGATCCCGGCGAGTTTCAAGAGCATGAATTGCAGCGTTTCGAGCACGAATTGCTCGGATTCTACATCACCAGCCATCCGCTCAAGCGCGTCTTCAACCGGTTGAAATTGCTGACCACTCATACGCTCGTAGAGCTGAATGACCTTCCTGACGGAAGCAATGTGATCGTCGGGGGACTGGCTGCCGGCATTGAGAAAAAGCTGACCAAGATGAACAAACTGCTGTGCATCGTCAAGCTGGAAGACCTGCTCGGCACAAGAGAAGTGGTCATCTACGGCGAGCAGCTGGAAAAGATTCCAGCCGACGTCCTTCTGCCGCAAAACTTGTTGCTGGTCAAAGCAAAGACGAAAAAGAACGATGAAGGTCTTTCGCTTATGTGCAATTCCGTCCGCCTGATTGCCGACGCTTCTCTCGTCAGCGTCTCATTCTCCTCAGAGCAGACATTTGCCGACTTGCACAGGCTGAAAGATATTTTGAATATGCACAAAGGTGAAGATCCGGTAATTCTGAATTTTCCGAAAGGCAAAAAGAATCATTCGATCCTCGTGGGAAGCCAATTCTGGGTGACTGCTGACCAGAGACTTGCCGACGACATATCCACCAACTTTAAGAACAATGTCGCAGTAAAAATTGCTCGTGTGCGTGTGTAATCTTGAACAAAAGATAAAGACCCCCTTCGAAGATACTGATCAAAAGCCAATCTTCAGAGGTCAATCTGAAAGTATTGCCGCTCCGGCAACCAGCTTAGAGGTGATCCGCTTGGCTTGAAATTTTGTGGGCCGATTTTTGCTGGGCTGCCGAAACCAGCTTGCCATGCGAGTTTTCTTTACACTGATGTAAACCCATACAGCCTCTGACTTCCCCCGCAAGAGGGAAAAATCGAGCACAGGAACGCCAGATTAGCAAAAACTAATAATTACCGAAGACCGGCATGTAAAGCGCGTCTCCAAGTAGGTGTTTTCGAGCTTAAAAAACCACCTTATCAAGGAGCGCTTATTTGGTGCCTGTCGAGCTCTAGAGCGAAAATGTTGCGCTGGGAACATTTTCCGTGCAAATCAGACTTTTTACTTGTAGAATGCGAAACGCATTTGTCATTAATCCCAACGGAGGACGACTCGCACCACACAACAACGCCCAACTCCCAGAAAGGAAGTAGTCCAACACTGGTGTTAAGTAAGCGTTTCGTGTACCCCACAGAGCTCAAGCTCTGGACGCAATGGATTCCACTAAATGTTCGTCACACCAACGAACATACAAGAGGGGGAAGAAACATGTTCGGACCACATCTCATTCTCGAAGCGTATGGCTGCCCCAAAGATCTTCTCGGAGATCTCGGATTGGTTAGCGAAACGCTGGATGCATACCCGGCACAACTAGATATGACTAAGATCATGCCGCCGTATGTGTTCAGATATTCCGGTACCGTACCGGACGATTGGGGAGTAAGCGGCGTAGTGTTAATCGCGGAGTCGCATATTTCCATCCACACCTTCCCGGACAAAGGATTTGTCACGCTCGACATTTTCTCTTGCCGTGAATTCGACGTCGATGCAGCAATCGATTATTTCAGCAGCGTCTTCAAACCCACATCCGTCGAGAAGCAAGTCCTTCAACGCGGACGTGAATTCCCGCGCAGCCTGGCGAGAGCCGGCAGCATCGTGGAAAGCGAACGCGAAAGAATGGCGGCATCGGTATAACCGATCTGTAAAACGGCGACAGAGAGCTCGCCATCACATCGAAAAACTGCAAACACCACAGGCACCACCTGTGGTGTTTGTCATTTAGCGGATTTGGCAGCGGCTGATATTTCGGAGCTGTTGCCCTGACGGCAGGGGCGCCGATCACGAGTTAGAAAATTACCTCCTGTAAAATCCCTCAAACGGGTGATCCCAACTATTTTTTGAAATGCGTTCCTAGGCAAAAGTAATTACCTGGGTAATAATAGAAAGTGGCACGTACTCTGGGCTAAAGCAGGCGTGCCCGGTCGCGCGAACAAATGCCCTTCAAGGAAACTCACCCATGGTATCCTCAGTCCCTGACGTGAAAGTTATTCAGTTTCCCCGAGACCGGTCATTGGGTGAGCTTTACACGCTTTCGGACAATGGGGCTACAACCTTTTTGGGGGAAGCGATGGGTCCGGTCAAGGTTCCGGACGGGGCAAAGCTGGCGCTCTATTTCAGTTTTGACGAACTGCTAGGCTGTCAACCGCTTACACGTGTCCAGAGCGATGTGCTGCACTCTGTCTCTTTTCTTGGAGCCGAGATAACAGACGAGGACCTGGAGCATGTCGGTCGTCTCACGCAATTGCGACAGCTAGACATAAGCTGCACCGACGTAGGTGACATGGGGCTGCATTTTCTGGAAGGCCTGACGAAACTTAAACGCATCAATCTCTCTTCCACCAAAATTACCAATATTTCGGCGCCGCTTTTGTGCTGGTACAGCGACTTGCGCGAACTACAGCTGGACGACACAGACCTCTCGGATGGGGCACTGGAATATCTGGGACGGCTGCAGAACCTGGAGACGCTGTCCTTATCATTTACCAAGATCACAGACAAAGGTTTGACCGCTCTGAAGCCCTTGAAGAATCTCAAGGTGCTGCGATTGAATTGCACAAAAGTCACAGACGCCGGGGTCGCGCAGCTCTGCCGCATGACCAGCCTTCGCGAACTCTGGCTGCGCAGTACACTGGTTACCTATCCGGGCATGGTCGAATTGACCAAGTGGCTGCCCGATTGCGAAATTATCCGCTAGCTCTGGTTGGTCGCGCCACCGCATTTAGTGCGGATTAACCACTCTTCAAAATGCGAATAAAAACGTCGGTGTCGACGTTTCCACCGCTAACAATGCAGATTACTCGCCGGCCCTCGAAGAGTTCTCGATTGGCAAGCGCAGCTGCAAGAGCCAATCCACCAGTGGGTTCGGACTTCAGGTTGGCAAAATTGAAGAGTAAGCGAACGGCGCTTTCAATCTCGTCTTCCTTAACTTCAAGGATGTCCTTTATACCCTTTTGCAAGATCGGCCAGTTACGCTCACCGATACTTACTGTTCGGGCACCATCAGCAATAGTCTGGGGTTCTGCCTCATTGACGACGATTCGCCCTTCTACCAGTGAGCGTTTTCCATCATTCGCCAGCTGCGGCTCGGCGCCATAAACGGAAATTGCAGAGCCGCCTTGCTCGAGCCCCTTAATAAGTCCCGCGCTCAGACCGCCTCCGCCTAGGGGCACGATGACTGCGTCATAACCGCCAGCACGCTCAGCCAGTTCCAGCCCGAGCGTGGAATTGCCGGCAATCACATCATCATGATCGTAAGCACTGAGGATCTGCGCGTCGGGATATTGCGCCGACAATTCGGCCACTCTTTGCGCGCGGCTCACCTTCTTTGTTTCAATCAGTTCCACGCGACCGCCGAATCGCTTGACCGACTCAATTTTCACCGCCGCTGAATTATCAGGCATGACTATGATCGCCTCTTTGCCCATCAAGGAGGCGGCATAAGCCAGAGCCTGTCCAAAATTGCCTGAGGACGCAGCAATTAAGCGATTGGCGGAAGAGCGAAGCGCCGCCGAATAGGCGGCGCGAAATTTGAAACTGCCGGTGTATTGAAAGGTCTCGCTGGCAATCAGTAATTCTGCGCCCATAAGCTCATCCAGCCGCGGGCAGCGGATGAGAGTCGTAGGACGAATCACCCGTCTGACCGCGGACAGATCTTGCAGTGATGGGTCGAGAGACTTCACCTGTATGCCAGAGACTGTTTTGTACGGCGCTACTGCGGGATGGCTTCTTGAGTTGCCGCGGTCGATTGCACCATCGGCTGAGGGCGAACAACCGGATATACAGGTGCGGAATTCTTACCACCAAATGGATTCAGCTTGCCGATTGCTTTGGTGAATCCGCCTGTGATGCCGCCACCTTTAGCTTGGGTCTTGGCTGCTTGCTGCTGCAAAGCCTGGAAACCAACCATGTTGTTCTGATTCGGAGCAGCAATTGGAGCAGTCTTTGCAGATTCTGCATTGGCCACTGAATCAGCGCTATTCCATTCGTCATCCTTGGCGACTTCCGGAGCGGGCTGACCAGGCTGCTTCTTCACAGCATTTCTTTCCGCAACGGCTTTGGCTATCGCTTCTTGCTTCGCCTTCTCTGATCCGCCGCCTTTGCCGCCCAAAAGCTTGGGAAGTCCGGCGACTTTCGAACCGGCGGAACCAGCTCCGTCTTTCACCTTTTCTCCGGTCGCTTTGAAGCCGTGTCCGATTGCATGAACACCCTTCATGAAGTAGTCGCCTGAGGCTTTAGCTCCACTGGCGATACCGCCACCTACTTTCTTGGCGCCACTGGCTATGCCGCCGCCTACGGCTTTCGAGCCTTCGGCAATCTTGGAGCCGGCTGCTTTGGTGCCGCCGACGATGCTGGAACCGGCATTCTTGACTGAATCGAGAGACTTGGCGGCAATGCCATCTTCCTTCTCGACCGGTGCTTCAGCGACCTTTTCCGGCTTGGGTTGCTTGGCTTGTTTGTCTTTCTTACCGAAAAGGCCAGCGAACTTTCCGCCGCCGCCGCCACTGCTGACTTTCTCTTCGGCGGGCATGGGCATCGATATATAAGTTGTATGTGTTGACTCGACTGACTCCTGACGAGCAGATTTAGCGGCTGCAGCTTTCGGTTTCTTGCTTACAGGTGGCTGCACCATGGCATAAGGGTCCAACATAGACTTGGAACCGGCGTTTGCAGCTGCTGTAGAACTGATGAACAATGCAGTCAGAAGCAGCGACGAATAACGTTTAGAACTCATTGACAATTCCTCTTCTCACCCTGTCGGTGTTGAAACCAACCGTCTTTATAGCACATAGCCAATAGAAGCCATGAGCCGCTTGAAGCCGCCAGAGGTGCAATCTGTGGCAATTACAAGAGGAAGCTAATTGCAGTTAATACTACCAACCTGCGGTTCAAATGTTTATAATCTGAACTAGCGCGTGTGCTGTATACTCAGCCAGTAGCACGCCTTTAAGCTTTCATCTCAAGCATTAATCGGGTAAACAATGGAAAACGTACCACCATCCACACCTCCATTCATTCTCATTTCCATAATGGGCATCTGGCTCCTCGTATCGCTGTTCATGGGCGGTAAGAAGGCTTATTTCGACTCGTGGGAGAACGTTCCCGAGGATGAAGCCGAGAAGCACGCGTAGGTGCGGCATTCAGGTTTAAGGCGCCCTTCCGGGGGCGTCTTTTTCGTGCATTTTGGAGCAACGGCTAAAACTAAGCCTTGGCGTGCTTTTTTGGCATTTTTACTATCTCGACAGAGCAAGGCGCTTGGGATACCACCGCCTCCGATACGCTGCCGAGCAATAAGCGGGTGATACCAGTTCGCCCGTGAGAGCCCACAACAATCAGGTCGGCTGGCCACTCTTTGGCAGTTTCCAGAATTGTGTCGGTGACATAGCCCTCACGAACCTCAGCCAGGACGCTCTGCCGTCCAAAAGCATCTGTCAGTCGTTTGACCTTTTCGTTGACCAGAGACTTTGCCGCCTCCACAAGCTCTTTTTGAGCCTCAACGGCAACAGGCATGTAATTGGTGTGCCATCCAGCGTATTCAGGATGGAAAGGCTCGACGACGCTGAGCAGCTTGAATTTAGATCCCTCCGGCCAGGTACGCTCGGTCACGGAATCTATAGCGGCATCTGAAAAGGTCGAATCGTCGATGGCGACCAGTATGTTCATCGAAGTGCTCATATTGTTTAACCTGCCCCGCTTTGCCGAGATATTGGCTGACCGGCAACGGCAAAACGCCAAGTTCTCCTACGTATTATGTGGATATCAGAGTTACCTTTCACACCCCTGACGCTGCAAATTCTCAATAGTGCCTGGAGTTGGAGTCAGAATCAAGAATATTTCGGCGCCGATTAGCAATTGATTGGACCGATTTTCACTTCTCTATATAAGG
>CAZBOX010000292.1:0-7298 GCA_964493595.1 uncultured Candidatus Obscuribacterales bacterium
TGTAACGATGACCTGCAGTACGAAGATTCCCCACAAAGGTACAGAACCAAGGAAATCCCCACTTTCATCCTTTAGCGATACTTCGCGAGTCGAGGGCAATATAACCTGGGGTTTTTCGTGATGTCCGGCTACAAGCGCTTTCTTGGCAGCAGCGAGCAATGACTGATCGATAGATTCACAAATCGGCACTTCAATTTGCGTGTATCCGCGTTCCTGTGACCACTTGGCCCCGACTTTCAGTACTTTTATTGCTTCGTCGTTCAGTTCAAGGTCTATTTCTGCCAGAGACTTGGCTCCGAAATTCGGGTCTTCTTTGGCCGCTGAATTGAGGGCTTCAGATGTAAATCCGAACTGCGAATCATCTATGTACCACTGATTGACTCGCTCTCTAAAGGTGTTGAAAAACTCCCAGGACTGGACAATTGCTTCTAAAAAATGAATTGCAGCTTCTCTATTGTTTGCAATAAATTTCTCGGACACCGATACTAGCCAGACACCGCGGTGCGAGCTCAACAGTCGTGCCGATCCTTCTTTTGTGAATAGAGAAATATCTGGTTCGTAAACGGCAACGGCGTCGAAATTTCCCCACTTCTCTCGGCCGCCCGCCCCGACCAATTTCTGGATTTGCAGAATGTCCATGTTGATATTGCGGACATCCTTGTCTGGATCTAGCCCCGCCGCCTTTTCTTTTAACGTGGCTTCTCTATGTCCGATGGTTCCGAATGTGCAAGCGACTGTCTTGCCTCTGAGGTCCCTTATGTCCTTGATAGGTGAGTTGGGGGGAACCATGAGAGCCGCCGGAATGAAGTGGAGGCGTCCCATAATCCTCCACTTGCCTCCTCGAGCGAGCAAGTTGTTGACCGACTGACCGCTCGATAACATAACGTCGAGGTCACCTCGGAGGGCTGCTGCTACTTCAGGCTCTCCAGCGCTGTAAGGAACGAAAGTCGGGTCCAAGCCGAGTCGATCGAGAAGATTGGTACGCTTCAAAACCTCGACCAGCTGACCCTGAGTGGAGGTTGCCAATTGCCAGCCGATGCGAATCGGTATGCGCTGCTGATGTGATTTAGCGCTCTGCATCGAGCTTGAGACATAAATGCCGAGCACCAGGAGCGCGACTAGTGAAACGATTAGGGTAAAGACTTTATCTTTCATGGAGAGCACGCTGAGGGGTTGCTTCGGTCACGGATTTCTCGATGCTCTGCTTTTGCAGGCACCGCGTATTTCAACTTGAAAGGAAACGTGCATATTATGACAGCAAAGTCGCCAGAACGGCGATGCCATTTGGCTACGGTGTTGTCTGTCTTTGTAGATTCACATCTTCAGTCCAACCGCACCAAGGCTACATCTCTTCGAGTCCAACCCATATTCACCGCTGTACCCATAACCTTCACCGCCCACGCTACAAGCCTCACCGCCTGACTCTTCGCCCGTTTAATGCGGCTGTCAAGACTCGGTAAGACTTGCTGCCTACCATTCAACTCAGAGCGATGAACGGCGCGGCATTGCCAAGCCGACATTGCATAGAGTCCGCGGTTTTCAAAATTACTATCTGGGTGAAACCAACATGAATAATTCGATGAACTTCGAGAGAAGCAGTGACCATGCAGATTTCACATCAAATGACACTGGTAGTGGCGCACAAAGTGTTGTGAGGGAAATGGTCGATGATTACCGTAATAATTCTCGTGGCGCAGAGGGGCGCCGCAATAATGACAAGACGGGCCTCAATGCGTTGACCTTCGACAATATCTTCTCGGCGATCGATCGAGATCACGATCAGCAAGTGAGCAGAAATGAGTTCTTCAACTTCTTGCAGTCGCTAGCTGGTCAATTCCCTAAACAGCCAATAACGGAGGTGCCACCTGGAAAGAATCCGCCGGATTGCGGACTTCCCGCTCGTCCAGTACCTCCGCCCGATGCGCATATCCCGCCTGGTGAAAGACCTCCCATAGGGGTTCCTCCTGTCGAGCATCATCCGGGCTGCCCCGGTGGAAGACCACCTTATGGACCACCGGACGCGCATATTCCACCTGGTGAGAGACCGCCTGTTTCACACCCACCGGACGCGCATATTCCGCCTGGTGAGAGACCGCCTGTTTCACACCCGCCGGATGCGCATATTCCGCCTGGTGAAAGACCTCCCGTGCCCGCTCCCGGCGATAATCACCCTCCTACAGGCAACACGAATGGCAACTTTTCTACTCGGGATGGAAAGATTTATGACCCGAAGGGGCGTGAGTTTCAGCCCAGAGGAATTGATGTCGACAATATGAGTTATGCACTGCAAGACATCGACAAAATTACCAAAGACTGGAGCGCCAACATAATCAGAATCAACCCCAAGAGCCAGTGGGACGGTCCAATTACTTATGACAAGGAGCTTCTGAAGAAAGTTGTTGATGAGTACACGAAGAGAGGAATTGTCGTCGAAATCACCGATGGACTGGCGAATCACTGGGGTGATTTGATGAATGATAAGCAGATCGCTGATCATGCAAACTATTACAAAGAGCTGGCAGAGCAATTCAAGGGCAACCCGTATGTTTGGTTTGCAAGTCCGAATGAGGCTGGTGCCGTCGTAAGACCTAATTCAGAACAGGATCGGCAGTGGTTGAAAGAACAGCTCGCCATGGGCAATGCGATAAGAAGCACTGGAAATAACAATATGATTGTTCAAGGAGATAGTTATTGGGGACAGGGTGCAACCAATGGTGGTGACTCAGCTCTGCTGAGACATGCCGATGAGTTCAAGAAATTCGGCAATGTGATTGCGGGGCAGCACGTGTACAACGATAGACCGGACGCTGCGCAACGCTTCAACAATGCAGTTGATGCTCTCCACGACGAGGGCTTCGCAGTCGTTGTCGATGAGGTTTCCAACTGGGGACAAGCCGCAGGTGAACCGACTGATGAAATATCCAACGGCACGGCAGCAGTTATCGACGCCGTAGATAACAATGAAGTTGGAATGCTAGCGTTTCGCTGGTTCGAGCACAATCCAAACCACGTTTTCAATCTTACCGACGGTGGACGTGGTCAAGGCGCTTTCACTAGATGGGGAAGGGAAGTCTGGCGTCTAAACCACGCAGACTAAACACAAGGAAAGGGCTCTATAATCTATGGAATTGTAGAGCCCTTAAAATGAGCAGACCAAAGTGCGACTAGCCACAAAAGGAATAATTCTTGTTTCGATTCCGGTGATTGCTGAGATCGCGTCGGTCGCAACTCTTTCGAATCTACTTCACAGAGTTGAGCAGCAGAGGGCGAAGGCGACGCATTGCGCAGAGCTGGTGGCTAACATGACCAGGTTGCAAATGCTTGCCACTGATCGCAATGTCGCTATCCTCACCAATCATCTTGTAGGAAGCAAAAAGGATCGCGATGTTGTCGAAGATCTGCAAGCCGAGTGCCGCAAGACAATCAGCAAAATTGATGAGCTCGTAGCAAATTACCCGGAAGAGAGCGCGCACTGGGCTGTGATCAAACAACTTTCGGGCACCGTTAATGACAGGCTTGTTGAGGCTAGTTTGCTTCACAAGAGCGGCAAGAACGAGCTTGCAAGGATGGTGATGGCGCAGGGGCAGGGGGCTTTTATTCGTGCGTCAAAACACATCAAGAAATTGACCCTGGAAGAGCAAGAATCTCAAAGCGCAATTCTTGCGGTCGAGCGAGAAGAGTATCAGAAGCTTGAGCAAGCACTTCAACTCTCCGTAGGCTGGAGCGTCTTCATTGCATTGGCACTGCTTGTTTATTTCAATAAAACTACCGCAGAGCGACTTGCTTTGCTTATGGGTAATGCAAAGACAATATCGAAGGGCTTGATTCCCAACAACAAGTTGGATGGCAAGGACGAGCTGGCGGAATTGGACCAGCAATATAGAGATATGGCTATCGCGTTGGGAACCTTGCGAGAACGTGAGCGCGACATTCTCGAACAGTCGGCTGAAGGAATTTGCTCTTTCGATGAGAGTTTGCGCATTAGCGATTTCAACAAATCCATCGCTGATATGCTCGGTGCCAATGATGCTAATTTATCGGGGACTGATCTCGCTGAATTGATCAGTAAAGAAGCCGCTGATGTGCTTAGAGTCGCGTGCAAGCAAGCGAAAGAAGAGAGTTCAAGCGCTCGAGTGGAAGTCGAAATTAAACGAAGCTCGGGAGAGAGCAGCATCTTATCGTTCTCTTTGCGTTGGTCTGAACGTTCGAATCTTTTCAACTGCATCGTGCGTGACGTAACTGAGCGCGCGAATCTCGACCGCTTGAAGTCAGAGTTCGTTGCGATGGTGAGCCATGATCTCCGCTCGCCGCTTACCGCCATTCAGCTATCGCAAGATTTTCTGCGTACTGAGGAGTTATCGAAAGACGGCAGAGATGCGCTTCAAGAGAGTAGTGACACAATCAAGAGGCTGCTTTCGTTGGTCAATAATTTGCTTGATCTGGACAGGCTCGAGGCGCAAAACATTCAGATCAATCCTGAAGAACGTTCGTTGCGGGATGTTTGTATGGCGGCCACCTCTGCCACCAAACTGTTGGCAGAACAAGCCGGCATAGCCGTTGAGGTCGATGCTGAGCCGGAGTTGAAAGCGTACTATGACTTCGAGCGCATTATGCAGGTGTTTTTCAATCTTCTCTCGAATGCATTCAAATTCAGTCCTTCAGGCACCAAAGTCAGTATTAAGTGTTTCGCTAGCGACAATCAGGCGATTGTTGAAGTGAAGGATGAAGGCAAGGGTATACCAGTAGATCAGCTTGAACACGTCTTTGAACGTTTTAAGCAGGTGGATCCGTCCACAGACAATAAAGTACAGAAAGGATCGGGCTTGGGGCTTGCAATCTGCAAGGCTATAGTTGAAAGGCACGGCGGCAAGATCAGCGCAATTAGTGATGCCGGAAATGGGACGACAATTCGCTTTAGCCTTCCGCTTACTGGGCGTCAGTCGTAATCTGATATCCGCGACCATGCACATTTTTGATGATGCTCTGCTCGCCAGTAGAACCGAGCTTCTTTCTCAATCTGCTGATGCATGCTGCGAGCGCTTCTGGAGAAGCATTTTCCTCGTCACGCCAGACAGAATTCAGAATTTTGTCCGTCGACAAAATCTGGTTGGTGCGTCGCAATAAGAATTCGAGCAATCTGTATTCCAGACCTGTCAAAACTATTTCATTGCCTTTGTGCTTTACAGAGGTCTTTTCGGGAATAAGCTCGAAACCCATTTTGCTGAAGCGAGCGTTATTCGATAGTCTCGAGCGCTGCAGCAACGCATCGACACGCAACATCAGCTCTGCTGCTTCAAATGGTTTTGTCAGATAATCATCAGCCCCATGCTGGAATCCCGTGACTTTATCCTCTATCGATGAGCGTCCTGTGAGGAACAATGCCAGTGCCGTGCAACCTGCTTTTCTGTATTCTGCCAGGATCTCGAATCCGTTTTTGTCAGGTAACTCGACATCCAGGATCAGCAGGTCGAATTCGGAGGAGTCCAAATGTTCTGCTGCCGCCACTGCATTCGGTGCATGAACAACAACATGGCTGTTTTTCTTTAGCCAGCGCGATATTGCGCTGGAAACGGCTGGATCATCTTCTACGATGAGAATTTGCGCCACTGTCATAATCCGAAGGTGTTGAACAATACGACTATAATCGTATGTGTACGCACGAATTTTGCATAGTCCAAATCCACTTAAATCTTTTCGAAGTCAATAAATCCTTTGTTCGCATCTGTCGACAATAAGCGCACTTTGATTCTGTCGCCGACGTCGACTTCCTTGAAATTTTTCACCAATCTGCCTTCGGCTGATGGTTTGGAGATGCGCACGAAGACTCCGTCTTCTTTGACTCCAGTTACGACTGCTTTGAACACTTCGCCCAGTCTCGAGCTCAGCAATACTGCAGCGGCTGCTTTGCGCATAAACCGTTCGACGGTGTTGGCTGCCGAAGCCATCTGTGTGCAACGACGGGCGATAATCTCCAACTCTTCTTCGGAGTATGGACATTCCTTGCCGTCAATCACTGCTTTCAGCAATCGCTGAGTCACCAGGTCAGGGAATCTTCGATTGGGCGCGGTGCTGTGCGTGTAATCATGCACCGCCAATCCAAAATGTCCCTCATGCTCTTCGCCTGATTTGACCACCACATATTCTCCTGGTCCCAGCAGCTTAAGAACCGCCAGCGATAAATCACCAAAATGAGTCGGGTCAACGAGCCGACGCTTCTTCAGAAATTCAGATAATGCTTTGGGGGTTGGTTCGTCCGGCAAGGTTTCACCAACCGCTTTTGCCAACTCAACAATGCGATTCCATCTTTTCGGTTTGCGGACGATGCGCCGCAAAGAGTACGTATCTTTCTTGTCCAATATTCCGGCAACCGCGCTGTTTGCTGCCACCATAAAGTTTTCAACCAAGTCTCGTGCGTCGTTGGTATCGAGAGCCTTTATGTCGACGACTCTTCCGTTGATTGTGACTGGCGTCGCTTCAATGCGCTCAATGTTGAGCGCGCCCGCTTCCATGCGCAAATCCTCAAGGCGTTGAGCCACTTCTCTCTGCAGGCGCAATTGTTCTGCGAGTTTGGGAACTGGCTTTAGCAGCGGAAGCTCGTGTTCTTCCGCTCCGCCATCAAACCATTTGCCAATGCTGGAATAGTTGAGCTTTGCGAAGTTGCGCACTAAAGCCCGATACACTTCGACTGCCGCAATCTGCCCCTTAGAATCAAGCACCATATCTACCACCACTGACAGTTTGTCAGTGCCAGGTAGAAGTGAGCTGATTTTGCAGGATAGCTTTTCGGGAAACAGACCGAAGTTTTTCACGCCCGCGTAAACCGTCACTGTGTTGTTGAAAGCATGAACATCTAGCGGCGAATTCTTCGGAACGAACGCATCGACGTCGGCAATGCCAACTAATACGCGCGTCTTTCCATCGGGAAGAGCTTCGACATACTCAATTTGATCCAGGTCAGTGGAATCAACATTGTCGATTGACGACCAGAGGAGGTGCCGCAAATCTTTAGTGTTGGCAGTAATCGGAAGGCTGTCGGAAATCGCATCAACTTGAGCTGTGGCTGCCGGTTCGAAGTCGGGCGTAAAGCCGGCTTCCTTCAGGGTCTGACGCGCCATCTCTTTAAGGTCTGGAGTTGATCCTTCCACCGCCTGCACTAGTTTTGCAGCTCGATTTCGCCTGGTCTCCATGTCTTGTCGAACCAGGGTTCCAGCGGTCCGTACAAGCGCAGAATCATGAACCACCCCTTGCCTGGAATGGTTTGCACCCAATTGTTTTCCATACCCGCCGGTGCTTTGGGT
>CAZBOX010000293.1:0-7269 GCA_964493595.1 uncultured Candidatus Obscuribacterales bacterium
ATATTCTTGAAAATCTTCTTGTCGGACATAAACTTCGAATAAATCGTAAGCTTGCGCGCTGTCGTATCTAGGGAAAAGAGCTTCGAAAAAACAACCTGCGGCTCAACAGCGATTGCTTCCAGTTTGTCCCAGGGAATCGGCTTTGCCAGTCGCCAGAGCTTGATGCCGTAAGGTCCGACCGAAACGCCGCGAACGATAAGACGGACGGCCTGCAGTATGGCAAGGAATCCAACAAACCACAGAACAGCCGCTGAAATCCATACTCCAATCAAGCGCAATAGCCAACCGAGCGGAGAAGTCGCCCCGGGAATCAGCGCCACCGCATCCGGTATCGCCAGCAGAGAAGCTATGAGAACAGAGCTGCCCTGGGCGAGTTTTGCCAGACACTGCGAATCGATCGCAAATAGCTCGTCCTCGCCCCGACTGCCCACATTATCGGACCGAGCGCCGGCATGCGAACTTTCCGGCTTTTTTTCGTCTCCGGTTTCTTTCACGTGACGATCGGCTTCCATATGAGCGATTTTCAAAAATCGGGGAATGTAATCTTGGGGCGTGGAACTGTTTGGTCTTGACTGCAGGTTACCAAACAGCGCCACTTGAAAACCCGTATCAGTATACGTAGATTACAAATTCCCACATACTGATAACTAACCCCTTTCCTGAACATTAAACACCTGCTAGATTCGTTAAGCAATTAATGGCGAGGCGGTCGTACGACTTGCGTCAGATAACTCGCAATTTTCTGATCTGAACCCCAAAAAGGTTGCTCTGTCAGGCTTATTACGATTCACAAGCGTCAGACAAATAGATTAGAATAAAGCAGAATTGAACGGAGGTTAAGGAAACGTGGCAGTAGGCAGCGAGGTTAGTTCGTTGAAAATCCTCATCATTGAAGATGATGTGAATATCGCTCGATTGATCGAACTCGAGCTCGGCTACGAAGGTTATCAAGTCTCCGTGGCTCACGAAGGCAATCAGGGCATTGACCTCTTCAAGAAGGATCAACCGGACCTGGTACTGCTCGACGTTATGCTCCCCGGTCTCGACGGCATCGAAGTGTGCAAGAGACTGAGAGCCATGTCGAAAGTACCGGTTATCATGCTCACGGCAAAAGACGGCGTCGGCGACCGTGTCCAAGGTCTCGACAGCGGCGCTGACGACTACTTGACCAAGCCGTTTGCAACTGAAGAATTGCTTGCTCGTATCAGAGCAGTTATGAGACGGAAGCCACAGGAAGGCATCCTTACTTATTCGGATCTCTGGATGGACCAGCTGAACCGTATCGTCAAGCGCGGCGAAAAGCAGCTTGATCTCAGAGCAAAAGAGTTCGACCTGCTCAGACTCTTCATGCAATATCCAGAGCAAGTTCTCTCTAGAGAGTTCATTTTCGACAAGGTCTGGGGTTACGACTTTATCGGTGAATCCAACGTCATCGAAGTGTATATCCGTTATCTGCGCTCCAAGCTGGAAGACGGCAACACCAAGCGCCTCATCCAGACCGTACGCGGCGAAGGCTACGTACTGCGCGAAGAAGAACCTTCCAGATAGAAGACTGGTCGCAGAATTTATGGGGCGCAGTGCATGCGCCCCTATTTTTTTGTCGCAAATGCCCTATCTCAGACGCTCTTGCTGCTCTTGAATGATCAGGCTCAAACGGGTTTGAACGTCCGGAGCCAGCATTTGCAGCGTTTTCAACGCCCTGCAGCGAACATAAGGGTTGTCGTCCTGACTGAGCTGAACCAGTATTTCCTCAGGCATATGAGGGTTTTCTGCCACTCCGTAGCGAACATCCATGTCCTCGTCGCAAGACAGCATACTGAGAATGTCTTGAGGCGTGTGGGCGTTTTCCGCAACGGCTAGACGCACCTCCATTTCTCTGTCTTGCGAAAGCAAGCGCAGAGTCTCTACAGGAGTCTTATTATTGAGCGCCACATGCCGCCTGATCAGCGCAGACTCTTCATTTGCCAGGCGCTCCAGAACTTGGCGAGGGGTATTAGGATTGCTGGCGACCACGCGCCGCACGTGCAAAGCATCAAAATCAGAAGTTCTGAATACTGGATGAGTTATGACCTTACCGGCGTCTCCGGAATCCACACGCTTCGTTTTTGCCATCGATGACACCTCCGGCAACTGACAAACCGAGCCGCAGAGAGCTCTCCCCAAAAGATGGTCCCTTAATTGAATGTGCCCGGGGAAGAGTTATCAGTACCAGAAGAGATTTTGTGAAGCGAGAAGGGGCGCTCCCCCTGTGTATTTACCGGCTGTTTATTACGAGAATCGGGTTATCCCGAGAAGGCTTATCAGGAAATCTGCAATTTCAGTGGGCAAAACCGCATGAAAATCCTCAAAATTGCCAAGAACTGCCGCCTATAGACCTTGCAATTGTCAAGAGTGTAAAGTTATGATAACGCAGGATGATTTACATCTAACCAACGCCTCAAGCGTTCCGGATTTTGCGCCACATCTCTGCTCAGGTAACCGAATGACAGCTACGACACTAACTCACTCGATGACGACTTCTGTCCCCCAAAGGCAGCAGCCTCATTATTTTGAAGAGATCCTGACACAGTCGGGAGGTTCGCAGTGGACATTGTCACTGCCGCCACAGCTCAAAGCTCACCAGCATGAATTGGAATCGTTATTGACCAAGGTATTCAGAGGACGTTGCTCGCCGGAAAATCTTCCGCTTGCTCAACAGCTTGCACTCAACTGGTGCATGTCCAAGTGCCGGCAAGCTGGACTTTCATTCGACGACTGCATTCGCTAGTCAGAATAAAGTCAGCCGCTGAAGTCAATTTCAAAGAAAAAGGGCGATGCCATAGCATCGCCCTTGCTGTATCCGGATAGTCGCTCCTAAGCGCTCTCGCCGTTTTCCGAACCCATGTCGTTCGGCTCGACGATCGGGCTGACCGAAACGACCGAGTCGTCTTCGCCCAGCTGTTGAATGCGAACGCCTGTCGCCATACGCCCTTGAGAGCTGATCTCGTCGACCGATTGACGGACGACGATACCGTTGGCAGTCGCAATGACAATTTGCTCGCCGTCAGCAGTGACGCGCAATGCAGCCAATCTCGATTGTGCATTCTTGAACTTGGTTGCGATCAGTCCGATACCACCGCGACCTTGTTGTCTGAACTCGTCCAGTTTGACGCGTTTGCCGAAACCGTCATTGGTGATGACCAGGACGTAGGAGTCGTCTCCGCCGTCTGTGACATCGAATCCGACAATCTTGTCGCCTTCTCTGAGCGTGATAGCGCGCACACCGCGGGCGGTGCGACCCATCGGACGCAACTCCTCTTCGGAGTAGCGGATGCACATACCATCTCCGGTTCCGATGATGACGTCCGATTTACCATTCGAGGGGCGAACCCAGCCGAGCTGATCGCCGTCGCCGAGCGTAATGGCGATGATGCCGGAGCGGCGGATATTGGAGAAGTCGGACATCTGAACTTTCTTGATATAAGCCAGACGCGTGACCATGACTAGATACGAGTCTTCCCTGAATTCCGATACAGGAATGACAGCAGTAACTGTTTCATCCTGACCGATCGGCAGCAAGTTGACGAGAGCCAGTCCACGTGCAGTTCTTCCTCCTTCGGGCAGGTCCATGACCTCGAGAGAATAGACCTGACCGCCCGACGTAAAGACAAGCAAGCGATCATGCATATTAGCCGTGAAGAAGTGCTGGAGGTCGTCTTCCTCTCTTGTCTTCATACCGGTAACACCGCGCGTGTTACGCTTCTGCCGTTTGAACGAATCAAGCGGAATGCGCTTTACGTAGTTTTGCTGCGTAATGAAGACAGCCATCGGCTCGTTCGGAATCAAGTCTTTATTGCTCAATTCCGTAGCGCCCGAAGCTTCGATGCGGGTGCGACGCTCGTCGCCGTATTTTTCTTTGATCTCAGTCAGCTCGACCTTGATCAGATCAAGAACTTTCTGGCGGCTGGCCAGAAGTGCTTTGTACTCGGCGATGCGTTTTTGAATCTTGTCGTACTCGTCTTGAATCTTGCCGCGTTCCAATCCTGTCAGTCTGCGCAATTGCATTTCCAGGATGGCGTTGGCTTGGTCTTCATCGAGACCGAAAGACTTGATCAAGCCCTGGCGAGCTTCTTCGGTAGAATCGGCACCGCGAATAATCTTGATGACTTTGTCGATATTCTCGAGCGCTTTTAGATAGCCTTCCAGAATGTGGGCGCGCGCTTGGTCTTTCTTAAGCAAATACTCGGTACGTCGAGTTACTACTTCGATCCTGTGATCGATGAACTCCTGCAGAATGTTTGCCAGTGGCAGTGTCATCGGTCTGAATTGATCCGAGGCGCCCTGCTTTTTGTTTCTGACAAGAGCAAGAGTATTGACCGGGAAAGACTGTTGCAGTTGCGTGAACTTATATAGGTTGTTGAGAACGACATCCGGGTGCGCATCGCGCTTCAACTCGATGACGACTCGAATTCCGTGACGGTTGGTCTCGTCGCAAACATCGCTGATGCCGGTCAGCTTTTCGTCACGAACCATGTCGGCAACGCGCTTGGCAAAAGCTTCAGGACCGACTGTGTAAGGCAGTGAAGTCACAACAATGCCCATGCGCTGCTGTCTTCCGCCCGAACCGGGAATCTGCTCGATGGTTGCTTCGCCGCGGACTGGAATTGAGCCTTTGCCTGTTTCAAATGCTTCCTCGATACCTTCGGTGCCCATAATCACACCGCCGGACGGGAAGTCTGGTCCCTTGATCCACTGCATCAGCTCTTTGGAAGTCAGATCGGGATTGTCGATTTTGGCGATCGTTCCTTCTAATACTTCAGTCAGGTTGTGAGGCGGAATATTAGTCGCCATGCCTACGGCGATACCGGTGGAACCATTCAAGAGGAGCATCGGCACGCGAGAAGGAAGAACAATCGGCTCTTTTCTCGTGTCATCGAAGTTGGCTCGCATATCGACTGTTTCAGCATCGATATCGGCAAGCATCTCCATAGAAAGACGCGCCAGCCGGGCTTCTGTATATCGCATCGCCGCAGCCGGATTATCGAGATCACCGAAATTGCCGTGTCCGTCGACAAGCACATAGCGGCTGGAGCCGGGCTGCGCCATACGAACAAGCGATTCATAAATAGCAGAGTCGCCGTGCGGGTGGTAATTGCCCATCACATATCCGACGGTTTTTGCTGACTTCTGATAGCGCTCCGTTGGCTCCAGACCGCTTTCGTACATACCGAATATGATGCGTCTGTGAACGGGCTTTAAACCGTCGCGCACATCAGGAATGGCGCGGCTTACGATGACCGACATCGCATAGTCGATAAATGACTTGCGCATCTCGTCGCGAACTTCAATGGGAACGATTCTTTCTCCAGATCCGCCGCCTGAAGGATTGGTCGGTTCAGCCACCTGCAATTACTCCCTGATATCGTCGCCGTATATGTGATCCCATTCGCAGCCAATTAGCGAAGTTTGTTTGGAACTGGCATTTCATGCGCGTTTGGCAACGTTTTAAAAACGCGCACACAGGCCCCGAAACATAACACCGGTAAGTATAACATGCAGGTATATTCAAGTCACAGAGCGGCTTTCGCTTAATTCAAAGCCAGGTGGAAAGCGTAGAAATTCTTAACGAAACTTCCTATATATCCCACTTGGCACCCGCATATTTACATGTATGAATTACGATGATTCGGGATCTGTGATCCTTTCATGTAGTTTCACAATAGGTTTTCTCACCATGACTCAAGGGAGCCTCGTAAAAATGACGTCGGAGCTAGACGATTCAAGGCTTAGACAAGAAAGACTGCGCAAACTGGAGCAGCTGAAGGAACAGGGCGTCAATCCTTATCCATACAGCTTCACGCGCACTCATAAAGCGCTGGAACTGCAAGAGAAATACAAAGACCTGCCGCCTGACACCGAAACCGAGGATGTCGTGCGGGTTTGCGGAAAAGTGCTCAACGAGCGCAACACCTGGATGTTTGTGGACCTATACGACGACTCCGGCAAAATTCAGCTATTCTGCCACAAGCAAAACATCGCCGAAGAAGATTTGAAGCGCTTGAGACTGCTGGACAAGGGCGATTTCCTTGGCGCCGAAGGCACGATCAGACGAACCAAACAGGGCGAGCTCTCGGTGAAAGTGACAAGCTATGAGATTCTCGGCAAGACACTGCAGCCTCTGCCTGACAGCTGGGACGGCTTCACCGATGTAGAAGCGCGCTATCGCCACCGCTACGTCGACATGATCATGAATCCGAACGTGCGCGACACTTTGAGAAAGCGCAGCATAGCCATTCGCACCATTCGCGAGTTTCTCGACTCGCGCGGATGCATCGAAGTAGAAACACCGGTCTTGCAAGTCGAAGCCGGTGGAGCCGATGCACGACCGTTCATCACCCACCACAATACACTCGATATCGATTTGTACCTGCGAATCGCTACCGAGCTGCACCTGAAAAGAATGATCGTGGGCGGATTCGAGCGTGTTTACGAAATCGGTCGTATTTTCAGAAATGAAGGCATCAGCACGCGCCACAACCCTGAATTCACAATGCTCGAACTCTATTGGGCATACGGTGACTATAACCAGCTTATGGACCTGACGGAAGAGCTGCTTTGCGAAACGGCGATGAAAGTAGCCGGCACGACAAAGCTCACCTACCAGGGAGTGGAAATCGATTTCCAGAGACCTTTCAGAAGACTGCGCATGAACGATGCCATAAAAGAGGCTACAGGGCTGGATGTAGAGTCCATCAAGACATTTGAAGAGATGAAAGCCGCGGCAGTCAAATTGGGAGGAGTCGACCTCACCCACTGCGATACGCGCGGTCATGTCATCAATGCTATCTTCGAGCATAAAGCCGAATCGACGCTTATGCAGCCGACTTTCCTCATCGACTATCCGGTCGAGATGTCGCCGCTCACCAAGCCGCATCGCAAGAACCCTGGTGAAGTTGAGCGTTTTGAGCTGTTTGCATACGGAAGAGAATTGGCAAACGGCTACAGCGAATTGACCGATCCGCTGGACCAGAGACAGAGACTGGAAGATCAAGCAGCCAAGAAAGCAGCCGGCAACGAAGAAGCGATGCCTCTTGATCTCGATTTCATCATGGCAATGGAATACGGAATGCCACCCACCATGGGAATTGGCATCGGTATCGACAGACTGGTCATGTTGCTTACAGACAGCGCATCGATTCGCGATGTCATTGCCTTTCCGACCATGAAACCGCGAGTGTAAAGAGCAACAGCTGCCACCAGCCCGAGCGACCGCTGCCACCGGCCGGAGCG
>CAZBOX010000294.1:0-7261 GCA_964493595.1 uncultured Candidatus Obscuribacterales bacterium
CCGAGTCAGCGCTGGAGCCCATTAACGAGAGATAAACAATATGCTCGACACCGGCGCGTTTGGCAGCCTCAAAAGCAATCTTGTGAGCAAAACAGCGCTTGCCGGGCATTCCTTTAGCCGACACAATCAGGGCTGTTTGGATACCGTTGAATGCTCTGTCTAATGATTTAGGATCTTCAAAGTCACCGTAGACAGTCTCGAATTCGCCAGTCACAGCAACTCGATCCGGTGTTCTGGACATGGCACGAAAGTTGACTCCTCTCTCTGCAAGAAGCTGGGTAACGCGAGAGCCGATATGCCCGCAAGCGCTGGTAACCAAGATCATTAGCAATACTCCTCAACTATTGAATTTTCGGTTTAGTCGATTGTTCAAACAGTGAGGACTGGGCGGCGCTGCAAAATATCCCTGTTTACATGATTTTGTTGATTAAATTTGCCTGCACAAGGTCCGATCGAAAATCCACATCATTTGCGCCTTCTGGAAAGTCAACTATTTCCAGCCCAGAAGCATTTTTGATAACGAACTTGGCCCCAGTATCGCCTTCCAGGGCAAGCAGATTTTTGTAATATGACGCAGGAAAAAGAGCTGGGACACCAATTGTATCTCCGTATCTACAAGCAATTACCTTCTCAGGTTCGAATTTCGAGAGGGCGACTATTTTATCTACGAGACACGATGAAATGAAGGGTTGATCACAAACAAAAATCAAAAGATGCGATGCACCACTTTCGAGGGCAAACCCTGCTGCTTTCCGTACAGATGAAGCAATGCCTTCTTTCCACTGCTCATTGAGAAACATTCTAACTTCGGGCAAAATATGCTGCGCTATCTGCTCATGCGAGCAACCAAGGACGACTGCCACTTCCTCTATCGAGCAGCTCAGCAAGACTGTCTGCACATGCTCTATCAAAGGCTGACCTTTAAAGTCGGCAATTTGCTTAAGTCCGCCAAATCGCGATGATGCGCCCGCAGCCAGAACTACAGCTGAGACTTTCCTACCCAAGCGAAATCATTCCAGCCAGAAATGCGTTTCTCTGCAAACTGCGTTCGTCGACGCTACGCGATTCTAAACTGCGGTCGTGAATCGCACCATCAACATCTCTGAGATGTTTCGCAACGCGATTACGTGCAACTGTCTGAATCTCCGCCAAGATCGAGAGTGCTATCTCGCGAGGAGTTTCGGCACCCATATCCAGACCGACAGGAGCAAAAATATTACCCCTATGAATTGCAGCATGCCATTTACGTTCGAATGAATTGAAAATCCTCTCGGTACGCCGACGAGGGCCCATGATCCCCAGATATGGGGGATTTACCTGAAGCAATTGATGGACTATATCGCTGTCGACATGAAGATCATGAGCCATGACGACAGAATAAGCGTGCCCTAAGCGAGGAAACATTTTGGCAAGCGATTCGCCGGAACGCACTTGATTGCGGGACACACGGGTAACGGAGAAACCATGTGACGAAGCACAAGCCTCCAAAATACGAGCGTCCTCAGCATCACCGAAAACATACATTGAAATGGGCGGCTCATAGAACTCGGCGAAGACCTTTATGGACTTGCCGTTGCTTTCCAGTTCGGCCACACGACTTTTGCGCTCGGAAAGCACACTGAGCGTCAGAGCTTCCATGCCAGGCAATTTCAACTTGCCATGATAGGTAGAATCACAAGAAGCATTCATTCCATATCTAGCACCGATATCGGTACTGCCATCAGATGAGATGGCTGTGAGCAAAACGGCGGGCTGGTCGAGTGAAGCAAACCATTCGACAGCATGCATTGCCTGAGCACTAGGCAGTGGCTCAACGAGAATCTCAACCGTACCACCGCAACCAAAAGGAAATCCACGGACATCATCTTCAGCGGTGAGATCGTATTCGATTAAGAATGATTTTTTTTGCCCGTCCAGACGGCACGAAATATCGCCTTCCAGACACCCTGCTGACAGTCCGCCTCTAAAGCCGCCATCTTCGCAAACAATCGAGCGAGACCCTGGGCTGCGATAGGAGGGACCTGTTGTCCTTATGACAGTGGCAAGAGCGCAACGTTTTTCCTGGCGCAAGCACTGCTCATAGAAGGAGAGGATTTCTTGTATTTCGCTCATGCTCCAGGCACCTGCAATAATTTGTTTCTATGATAGCCGGATTCCAAAAACTTTGCTGCTTTGTCGAATTTTTTAGATCGCTCGCAGCGACAACGCTTAATTCGCAAGATTTACGTATTTTGCAATAGGTCTTCAATACGGATAGGCAATTCCCGAACCCGCACACCTGTGGCATGGTGCACAGCATTCGCTGTGGCAGCGGCAAAACCGGCCAGCCCGATTTCTCCGATACCCCGTGCACCATATTCATTGAGATCTTTATTGTCAAATTCCAGAAAATGCACCTCTAAATCTGGAACATCAGCATTTACCGCAACAATATAATCAGCCAGATTACTGTTTAGCGGCGCGCCTTTCGTAGGTTCGTAACTAGTATGCTCAAACAGCGCCATCCCCATCCCCATAACTATCGCACCTTCAATTTGATTGCGCCCGGCTTTGGGATTGATAATCTTGCCGGCATCTATAACAGTAACGACGCGACTGACTCTTAAACGGGCAATTTCCTCTTGCCAGGTCACTTCTACAAAGTGCGCACCATATGAATGTTTCGAGGTTTCAGGTTTGCCACCAAATGTGCTCGGCGATGACCCCTTGCCCAGGATGAACTTAAAATTTCCACTATTCAAAACCTGTTCGAATGGTATGCCGGAAGATTCCGGTTCGTCTTTTTTGTGAACGCGCCCTTGCGTATACTTCATGTCTTTCTGGTCGACGCCAAAATATTTCGCACCAGGAGTTTTTACGGCGGCCTTAAGCAGAGTGGCAATCGCCTTGTCCGCTGCTTTCGATACAGCCGGAATTAAAGAAGCTGTGGCCATCGAACCGCCCGATAAAGGTCCAGGAGGCAGCGATGTATCGCCGAGGACGACTTCGCATTTCTCGATATTCAAACCAACTTTGTCGGACAATATTTGAGCAAGAACAGTATAAGTACCGGTGCCGATATCCTGAGTACCGGTGGCAACCTTGGCTGTTCCATCATTTCTCAACTCGACTGCTGCTTCTGCCGGAAATCTCTCAGCAATCCATCCGGCACCAGCCATACCCCAGCCAAGAATGAGTCCATCTCGTTTCATCGAGCCGATCCGAGGATCTCTTTTGGCCCACCCGAATTTCTCTGCGCCGGTTTTGAAACATTCAATCAGGTGCCGGGAGGCGAATGGAATATTCAGATCTTCATCCTTCTGCGGCTCATTGATAATGCGCAACTGCATAGGATCCATATTCAACTTAATAGCCAGTTCGTCCAGAGCCGATTCGGTCGCAAACAGCCCGGGCACCGCACCCGGACCGCGCATAGAGGTAGGCGTTCCGATATTCCTTCGAGAGAGAGAGGAAGTGACGCGCAGATTCGGACAGCTATAAAAGTATTTCGTACACTCTCCGCAATTCTCCTTATAGTCATCCAGAATAGAGGTATGGTTCAGATAATCGTGCTGCAATGAAGTCAGTTTGCCGTTGCTCTCGGCGCTTATTCTTACTCTCTGTTGAGTAAGAGGACGGTGTCCGGCTGCGTGAAATGCCATCTTACGGGAGATGACAATTTTAATCGGCTTGCGTAATTCTCTGGCCAGCGCGGCAGCAAGGGCGCTTTGCGGCCAGGGGGTGATTTTGCTGCCAAACCCGGAGCCGAGAAACTTAGATATGACTTTTACCTGCTCCGGTTCGACCCCGAGAATCTGGCACAGTGCATTGCGATGATTTACGACTCCTTGAGTTGTTTCATAAAGAGTGAAAACAGATCCATCGTACACAGCGACGCTGGAGTGGAGCTCTATGACATTGTGCGTTTCCACCGGAGTAATATAAGTAGCATCCAACTTTATCGCTGCCGAATCGAAGGCTTTCTGGGCATCACCACGCTCGCTTTCGACTTTGACTTTCGTGTCGGCTGTCAGATGAGATTCAACGTTCGGCTTTTTCTCGTTGAAGGAGACTTTTACAGCCTCAGCGGCGGCAGTTGCTTGTTCAAAAGTCTCTGCAACAGCGACCGCGACATATTGACCAAAGTAACGAATCACATCATCGTCAAATGGCGGACGGTCTTCGTCAATGAAGGCATTAAGGTCGGAAGTAGGTGCCACGCGAAAGAGTTTGCTGATATTGCCTCGGTGAAAAATACCCTTCACACCGGGCATTCTTTCTGCTTCCTTCGTGTCCAAACTGGCAATGCTTCCATTGGCAATGGTGGCACTCACAGGCACCGCATATAACATTCCAGGAAAATTATGATCGGACGTGTAAATCGCACTACCCGTCACCTTGAGCGGTCCGTCGATCCGAGTCATCTCGCGGCCGATCGGAGAATTACTTTTATCTTGTGTAGCTGGCATTATGAGTTTCTCGCGTAATCATGTAAGAAAGTGGTGCACACAATTCGAATCTAACTGGTGCTCGCCATCTTCAGAGCGTGCGTCAAACAGCGCTTGGATAGTTCAATCTTGAACTTGTTCTGACTTAGAGGTTTCGCGTTTCGCAGCGCTTCCTCGGCAGCCTTGCGAAAATTATCTTGATTTGCAGCGGCAGTTGCTTGTAAAAAAGTCTCTGCAACAGCGACCGCGACATATTGACCAAAGTAACGAATCACATCATCGTCAAATGGCGGACGGTCTTCGTCAATGAAGGCATTAAGGTCGGAAGTAGGTGCCACGCGAAAGAGTTTGCTGATATTGCCTCGGTGAAAAATACCCTTCACACCGGGCATTCTTTCTGCTTCCTTCGTGTCCAAACTGGCAATGCTTCCATTGGCAATGGTGGCACTCACAGGCACCGCATATAACATTCCAGGAAAATTATGATCGGACGTGTAAATCGCACTACCCGTCACCTTGAGCGGTCCGTCGATCCGAGTCATCTCGCGGCCGATCGGAGAATTACTTTTATCTTGTGTAGCTGGCATTATGAGTTTCTCGCGTAATCATGTAAGAAAGTGGTGCACACAATTCGAATCTAACTGGTGCTCGCCATCTTCAGAGCGTGCGTCAAACAGCGCTTGGATAGTTCAATCTTGAACTTGTTCTGACTTAGAGGTTTCGCGTTTCGCAGCGCTTCCTCGGCAGCCTTGCGAAAATTATCTTGATTTGCAGCGGCACCAGAAAGAGCCTTCTCCGCATCCAGAGAGCGCCACGGTTTGGTCCCTACACCTCCTAAAGCAATTCGAGCGCGAGATATCTTCCCAGCCTCCAAATGCAAAATTACAGCCGCTGATGCCAGCGCAAATTCATACGAGGCGCGATCGCGCAGCTTGAGATAAACCGATTTTCCCCCGGCAGGAATCGGTTTAACCAACACATGGGTAATTAACTCTCCTGGCTTCAGAACATTTTCAATGTGCGGAGTCGATCCAGGCAATAAAAAGAAATCGTCAATTGAGACTTGTCTCTCGCCATCAGGACCATTTATAAGAATCATCGATTCCAGCGCCATCAATGCGACCGACATATCAGAGGGATTGGTAGCAATGCATTTTTCACTTGTTCCAAGAATTGCCATGGTGCGATTTTCACCATCAATCGCCGGACAACCGCTGCCGGGCTCGCGTTTATTGCAGGGATATGCAGTGTCTCTGAAATAGACACATCTGGTTCTCTGTAGAAGGTTGCCTCCAGTTGTGGCCATATTGCGCAGTTGAGCCGAAGCACCCGATAAAAGGGCCTCGGAGAGGACAGGAAAGTGGGATTGCACGAAAGGATGATGAGCCAGATCTGAATTTCTAACCAGCGCACCAATTTTCAAACCGCCATCGCGGGTAGTTTCAATTTTATCCAGCGGCAAACGATTGATATCGATAAGAGCATCCGGTGTCTCCACGCTCAATTTCATCAAATCAAGAAGAGTAGTGCCACCGGCTATATATCGAATATTGGCATTCTGCTGAGCCGTTTCAGCGCCGGATGCTCTTTTAATTGCATCAGACAATTCACTGGATTTCGAAAAGGCAAACTGTTTCATACTTGCTCCCGTTTAGGACTTTGCGCGCACTTGTTGTATCGCTGCAATAATGTTCGGATATGCGCCGCAGCGGCAAATATTTCCGCTCATCGCTTCACGAATGTCGTTCACACTATGTCCACAGGGTTCGCTCAATAATGCCGTCGCTGACATTATTTGACCTGATGTGCAATACCCGCACTGATACGCATCACAATCGACAAACGCCTGCTGCATCGGGTGCAGATTATCCGGTTGACCCAAACCTTCGATGGTCGTAATTTCATCACCATCGTGCATAACTGCAAGTGTCAAACAGGAATTGATGCGGCGTCCATTCACATGAACAGTGCAGGCACCACATTGTCCGTGATCACATCCCTTTTTGGTGCCAGTGATTTGGAGATTTTCGCGCAGACAATCTAAAAGGGTCGTCCTAGCGTCAAGCTTCAATGAATGTTTTTTCTTGTTGATTACCAAAGTCACTGGAATCGACCCTGCAACCGTGGTCATCAGGTCTTTCGCCTTTTCATCTGCTTTCATCTCTTCAGATTTCGCTCCTGCCGGTAAGGCCGCTGCTGCAATACCAGCCGCTCCCAAATGTCGTAAAAACGATCTTCGCGTCACACCTTTTCTTTCAGGCTCACGCTGCATGCCATCTGAATCATCTCGATTCTTACTTGCCATGCTTTCTCCTTTTCAGTATGGATACCTTTGATATGCCGTTTTCACGTGCTCGAAACGATACCGCACTTCCCTTTTCAAGATGCGTGAAATTAAGGTTCGGCCAGATAAAATCAGCTCCAGAGCCAGTTTTTAATCTAAGTTGTAATGGTCACGCGGGAATTTCCGAGTGGAACTTGTGACACCTTTTGCAGTCCTTTAGGGCAGCGAGAAAGGTGCTAGACATGAAAAAAGAGAAAAAGTCGACGGAGTGGACCGTCACATTGGGCAAAAAATCCAAGACTTTTGAATCCTTTGAAGAAGCTTTACTTTACGCCGACTCTTCTGAGATCAAGGGAACGAGGGCCGTGGATTTTACTAATCAACGAATTATAGTCATTCCCACGGTGAGCAGGGAAAAAAGAGATATCGCTTGAAGCAAAACATGCATACATGTAAGTCGACGCGCATTCTGTCGGCTATAACTCAAACAAAGACAGACATACACATATGTGGACGACACGCCGGGGTCTTCAAAAGGCGTGACGAGATT
>CAZBOX010000295.1:0-7260 GCA_964493595.1 uncultured Candidatus Obscuribacterales bacterium
TATAGGTGATACCGAAATCTTTTCTGTTGATCTTGCCGGTCGCAGCAAAACCAACTTTGTTGTTGCCTTGCTTGTCTTTGATTACCTGACTGGGGCCATCAACATCAAGAGTTACGGGCTTTGTCACCCCATGCATGGTCAAGTCGCCGGTCATTGCAAATTTGCCTTTGCCTTTTGCTTTGATTGTCGTGGACTTAAAGGTGATATCGGGGAATTTTTCGGTCTCGAAGAAATCCTTGCCGCGAAGATGTTCGTCCCTCTTCGGCTCATTGGTATTTATCGTCTTGGCATCAATCTTTGCATTGACCTTTGCCTTGGCCAGATTTTTGCCGTCGTACTCAACTGTTCCGGTCACATTGCTGAAACCGCCGCGAACAGTGGAAATCATCATGTGCTTAATGCTGAAATTCGCAGCTGTGTGCATCGGGTCAATGGTCCACGTATCTGCAGCCTTGACGCCGGGCATTGCCAAACCGAACGCCACGACAGCGAGTACCGCACTCCTTCTAATCATCTTTTATCTCCTATCGGATTCCTTGAACTTACCAATTAACCTAACGACGGTCGTCTCCAGAACAAATGTTCCGCGTTTAACGGAAGCCATTATTTTGGCACAGTTGCCTCACAGAACATGAGCCGAGTATTTAGCCATTGATGAAAACAGCCAGCCTTTCTCAAGCGCGGCAAAAAAGTTACCAATGTCAAAATTCATTTTGAGGGTGTTGTCGAGATCGTTGGCGGCGTACTAGAATCGAATGGTATACAACTGCACGCAGGAACACAAAAGTATCGTAGTATCCATTTTGATACCGGGTGACCGAAATGTACGCAAAGCTTGAATGCCCCATCATGGCAACTATGGCCATGATTTCCGACAAATGGAAAGTATTGATCATATGTAAGTTGAAGAAGGGCACGCTCCGATTCAACGAATTGAGGCGAGAGCTCAAAGGCGTTACTCAGAGAGTTTTGACCCATCAGCTACGCGAGCTTGAGGCGGACGGATTAGTAAAGCGCACTATATTTGCCGAAGTGCCGCCGAGAGTCGAATACACCCTTACTGACCTGGGCATGACCTTGATTCCGGTCCTCGATCATCTTGAGAAGTGGGCCCAGGAACATGCCGAAGAACTGATGGCGGCAAGGGCAAAGGTAGTGGCGGCAGCAAACGGTTGCGGCGACAAGGACAAAATACCTGAAGCCGTGGGCGAGGCGTCGTAACGATTTGCACTAAAATAGACAGAGTCAGAACCGAAATGGTTTTGCGGTGTTGCACAGCGCCTGAGAATACGCTTTGAAACGACACAAATGTCTGACTCTCTTATTTGCATCCGCCGGGTGCGCGCTGGCATTGCTCACGCTGAATAAAGCATTTGCAGCGGACAGCGTCGCGCAAGCATACAAGCTCTATCAAGAAAAACGCTACAAAGAAGCAGCGCAGATGTTTGAGTTTTTCGCGAGCACTCCAATGCCCGATCCAAACGTCTGCTATTACGCCGCTCTCAGCAATCAAGCAGCCGGCAATACCAGCAAAGCAAAAACTTTCTACAAGCAGGTGGTGTATCTTTCACCTAACAGCACAATAGCTCAGTACGCACAGAGTGTTTTAAGAAAACTCGAGCCGGGCTCTCAGTACGCTGGCAGCGCTGCCGTTCCAGCTCTCTCAGGACGTGCAGAGCCGGCATACAAATCGAGCAGCGGGGATGGTACAGTCTCTGGTCCTGATGAAGGCGCTGTCTATTATCGCGAAAGCAACAACCAAATTTGGGTGCCTGTCGAGATCAACAATCGAAGCATTGAAATGGAGCTTGATACTGGAGCACCATCGATTTTTGTCGGCAAAAACCAACTGGAAAAAGTTGGGCTGCGTCCACCCGAAGGAAACGCTTACGGCGTTACTGGCGGCTCCAGCAACAGCAATGTCCAAAGTTTCTGGATCATGCCGGCAAACGTAAGAGTGGGCCCGTTTTCCTTGAATAATACGCCTGTAAAAGTAGTTTCGAACAATTACGCATCGCCTCTTTTGGGACAGGCTTTTCTGCAATTTTTCGACTACACGGTCGATCAGAGCGCAAAATGCATACGTTTCAAACGCAAAGGCAGCGGAACATCGACGGCAGCAAGACAGGGATATCCTGTGCCTTTCATATTTCAAGAAGCGGGCAATAGAATCATTGTTGATGTTGAGCTGAACGGAAAGAAATATCCGATGATGCTCGACACCGGCAACTCCGCCTGCACTGTCAGTTTTATGAGCGTGCAACAGGCCACTTCCTACGGATGCAGACCACCGGCAGACGCTACGATCGGAACGCACCATGGTGTATCAGGCTCTGGAAGAGTACTGGAATTTACAGCCACACGAATAAAACTGGGACCGATTGATAAAAGCAACGTCCGAGTCAGTGCCAATATGGACTCGCCCGATGACGCCGAGGCGCCGCTGCTTGGACATGATTTCTTCGAAGGCTGGCAATACAACATCGATTTGAAGGGGCGCACACTCTGGCTTCTGCGCCGCTAATTCGACATAGTATAAATTTCACATCCGCCAGTAAATTCCTGAATCTCGAGCCAATAACTTTGCACAAATCAATTCGCGGCGAAGGGTCGCAAAATCGGGATGATGCTTCCCGATTATCGCGTTCACCTCTTTCTCCGTGTAGCGCTTGCCGGCATGGAAACGGTCTACCAACCAGCGCAAAATTACCTCGCGCTTTTTGCGGCTGGCAGGAATTTCTTTCAGGCGTTGACCATCGAAAAAATCTCCCAGAATTTTTCGCTCCCAGGCGTCGGGCACAACGTCCTCGGTAAAGGTCTCTATGCTGTCCAGCGACAGCACGCGCTTGGCGAGAGAGCGCATCTCCGACATGACCAAATGGTAGATGTGAGTCGTCCCTTCGGAGCGCATATCAACCAGCCCCACTTCTTTCAGCTTGGCCAGATGGTGTGAAACAGTTGGAGCGCGCAAATCCAGCAGAGTAGCGAGCTCTTCCACACTGCGCTCATTCGCGGCCAATGCTCCTACTATCTTCAGACGACTCTCATCGGATAGTGCCTTAAAAAAGGAAAGCACTCTTGAGAATTCAACGCTAGCCACAATTCACACCTCCTTACTTAGATGAATGTCTATTTTGATACTCATCTAATTAGATGTATATCAAATTAATAGACAGAAGGCAAGAGACGAATGCAACTAAATTCAGCTATTTCCTATACGTTTGCGTCCAAGATACCGGCTCGGAACTCCGTCCATTAAGTTGGCCTCGATATCTTCGAGCGAGCAATTATTTGTCTCCGGCACTCTTAGATAGGAGAAGACAAAGCCGCCCAGACAAATGGCACAGTAGAGCCAAAAAACGTTCGCCTGACCCAAGGCTTCCAGCAGGCTGAGAAAAGACACCGTTACGACCATATTGCATCCCCAGGCTGAGGCTGCCGCAAGACTCATGCCCATGCTGCGTACACGAAGCGGAAAAATCTCGGACATGATGACATATGGAATTGGTCCAATGCTGACTGCGAATGCCGCCACGAAAACCGCCAACGAGCCGGCGGCAACATAACTCAACCACGGGCCGGCATGAGCTTGCATCAGGCTGAAACTGAGGACAGCCAGTGATACCACCATCACAGCCAGACCACCCAAAAGCAGCGGTCTGCGTCCAGCGCGGTCGACAACTCCAGTGGCGACCACAGTTGCAATAACATTCACCGCTCCCAGACCGGCGGTAGCAAGGATCTGGGCTGTTGTCCCTTCAAATCCCACTAATTTGAAGATCGTCGGCGCATAGTACAAAACACCATCGATGCCGGAAAGGTTTTGCACAAGAAAAAGAACTGAAGCAGTAATTGATGCAGCCAAAACTCGCCCCGTAAATAGTTCCGACCACTTCGCACTCTCTGAAGCAGTGCTGCCTTCTGCCAGGATCTCAGCCTCATCGTCCTGATTGCCCAATTTTGCCAACACCGCTTTCGCCTCTTCGACGCGGCCCTTCATTGCCAACCAGCGAGGACTTTCCGGCAAGGCAAGCATTCCAAACATAAGCCCGAATCCGGGCAGCGCTCCCAGCCCCATCATTGCTTTCCAGTTGCCGCCATTCGAGAAAATGAAGTCTGTGCAATAGGAGAGAAAAATACCAATCGTGATTGCCAGCTGAACAAAGGAGACAAATGCACCACGAAATTTCGCAGGCGCTGTTTCCGCCACATACAATGGTGCCACCATGGTGCCGATCCCACACGCCAGTCCAAGCAGAGAGCGAAAAGCAATCAGCATGGTCACATTGGCAGAGAAGAAAATTCCCAGAGCACCGACTACGCATATCAAGCCTGCTAACTGAATGACTTTGCGTTGTCCGAGTTTGTCGGTTATCGGTCCGCTTAGAAAGGCTCCTACCAGTGCGCCGAATAGAACGGATGTCACCACCAATTCCTGTACAACTGTGTTGAGCGAAAAATCACGCGTAATAAATTCGAGCGCGCCGGCAACAACAGCAGTGTTATATCCGACCAGCAAGCCGCCTAGAGCTGGAATTGCTCCCAGCAAAATCAGCATCTTTTTGGACGAACCGGAATCCGTCATGTAGTTACCGACAAGCTAGCGCGTTTTTCCGCCACCAGCTTGCGTGCCATTCGCAGCGCGCAGGCTGTAATAGTCAAATATGGATTGGCCGCTCCTTGATTGCGCCAGGTACTCGCATCGGCCGCGTAGAGATTTTTATAGCGCCAGAATCTACCGTACTGATCGGTAATACTTGTGTTGGCATCATCACCCATGCGCAGTCCGCCAATCTCGTGCAATGCCGCACCGGGTGGATTTTCCTGAATGCGCACGACCTCGGCGTCAAGCTGCTTTGCCACCTCGGGCATGCTCTCCATCATTTGCTTGATAAGCTGCTTGTCTTTCTCGCTGCGGTCGTATATGACGCAGTAATTGCTTGCTCCTCCACGAGGGCAATTGGCATCTTCCATCAAGACTACACGATTGTTCTTTTCTACCGAGGCAATGCCAAAGCAATAGAAGAGTACATTCAATCCATTCGATTGATGATCGAGCCAGACCGTGGAGTGATATGGACTGTACCAATCAGCATCGAACGATCCTTGAATCTGCACCTGAAACGGCATCTTCTTGGTGGCATGAATGAGAATATAGAGCGGCAGCCCAAGCGGCTTTTTCAATCGCATCTGCCCCTGAACAAAAATATGGTCGCCTATGTACTTGCCGAGTACATCGCTGTCTTTTTCCAAACCAGATGACATAACAAGCCGTGTCGATTGAATTCCGCCACAGGCAAGAATAACGTTCTTCGGCGCGATTTCGTAGCTTTTTCCTTCTTTGGGCTTCAGCAGATGGATTTTGGTGACCTTGCCGTTCTCTCCTTCAAGCTTGGTCACGCAAGTATTAGCCAGGAGGCTGATGCCCTCTTTTTCACCAAACTGCACGAGCTTGCCGCTGCGCAATAAGCGGGCTACAGAACTGTCGAAGCCCTGAGAGATATAGCCATTGGCAACACTCTGCGTGTCTACACTGACAGGTGCATGCATCGCTTTGAAGCCAGACCTGTTCAGACGCTCCATAGCCAGCGTCTGCCAGTCGCTGCGAATGAAATGAGGACGCGTCGGCGCCGTGCCGCTCACATGTATCATTTCCTCCGCTTCTTCATAATAGGGCGCAAAATCTTTGTAGCTGAAAGGCCACTCGTCGAAATCACTCTCGATAAAGCGCGGAGCGCAACCGCCCCAGAAAACCGTTCGGCCGCCGACTAAAGACCAGGCGGTGTTGTTGGAAACATAAGGGTTTTTATCGCGAGCGTTGAAGCTCTCTTCGGGCACCCAGGCAGTTTCATATTTGACCAGACCGTGAATCTTGGGCACGATTTCCGGCTGACTGCGGAATGGCGAAGTGCCGACATGATTGGCGGTGATGAAAGGACCGGCTTCAATGATGACTACATTGAATCCACCATTGGCAAGCTCGAGAGCACTTGTCACGCCCGCCGTTCCGCTGCCTATTACGAAGTAATCAACTTTCTGCGAGCCTTTAACAACGGATTCAATATCACTTTCGAGAACGGACGCTAACATTCGCTTTCTCCATGCCTTTGATGAAACTGTAGTTGCTACGATTAAAAACCGATTTCGCGCACACGAGCATGCAGTATACTATGCACCCAATTCAGGTTGTCCTGCGCAAAGCGGGACAGCTTATGCCCATTCATAGGAGCGATGCGATGACCAAAGTCAAAGAGAGTGAAGCAGTTCTTGCCATCAATGGTGGCGAGCCGGTTCGCAAAGCTCCATTGCCGTGGGAACTGCCCGGCGCGCACTGGATTGGTGACGAAGAACTCGAACTGGTCAGCAAGGTCGTTAAGGCGCAAAGCCCTTTCCGCTTCTATGGACTCGACAGTCAACAAATGGTGGCAAAAATCGAAGAGACTTTCCGCAAGCGCTGGAATCGCAAACATGCCTTAGGTGTCTCCAGCGGAACAGCAGCACTTCGTATTGCACTGGCAGCATTTAATGTAGGTCCCGGCGACGAAGTCCTGGTTCCCGGTTACATGTGGGTAAGTTGCATCGGCGCCATAGTTCTTCAGGGCGCCATTCCCAAACTCGTCGACATTGATGAAACCTTCTGCATAGACCCGGACGACCTGGCGGCAAAAATTGGACCGAAAACTAAAGCAGTACTCGTAGTCAACATGAGCGGTGCTCCCGGTCACATCGAGAAGATTGCCAAGATTGCCCACGATAAAGGCATAAAAGTCCTGGAAGACTGTGCTCAAGCATGCGGCGCCAGTCATTTTGGAAAACCAGCGGGCAGCTTTGGTGACATTGCTATCTTCAGTTTCCAGCTCAATAAAAACATCACCAGCGGCGAAGGCGGCTTGATCTTGTGCGATGACGACGAGCTCTACAAACGTTGCGTAGCGATTCACGACCTGGGATATGCAAGAAGCAACGAAGGGCGATTGATGCCTAACGATGAAAATTTCCAGATGTGGGGCTTCGGTTGCCGACTCAACGAGTTGGCTGGCGCAATGTTGCTCGGACAGCTTGGAAAACTCGACAAAATCACGGGCGCAATGCGCAGCGCAAAATGGAAAATCCGCCGCGCACTGGAAGGAACTACCGGGCTCGCATTCCGCAACATTCCTGATCCAGATGGAGACACCGGTCCATTCCTTATCACTATCTATCCATCAAAAGAGAAGTGCCTCGAATTCACAAAAGCGCTTCAAGCTGAAGGAATCAAAG
>CAZBOX010000296.1:0-7259 GCA_964493595.1 uncultured Candidatus Obscuribacterales bacterium
CCCTTCTTGGTGTCACGCCGGAAGATGTGGTCAAGCTTTATGTTGAGCTTGGCCAGGATGCACCGGACGTTATTGGTATCAATTGCGGTGCCGGACCCGGTCCGGTTTTCGATTCCTTATTGCGCATGTCTCATGCCTTGAAAGAACGCGGCGTCGATCCGCTCAAACTTCATTATTCATGCTTACCCAATGCCGGTCAGCCCAGCTTGAGCGGCGGCAGATATCAATTCATGTCCGGACCGGACTATTGTGCATCGTATGTAGAACCGTATGTCAGAGCCGGAGCACGCTTGATAGGCGGCTGTTGCGGTACGACTCCGCATCACATAAAAGCGATGCGGGCAGAACTCGATAAATACATAGAATCACAGAAGTCCGCGTCAGCTGCGACGGCACAAGATCTCCCGGCCATGAAGCCGGAAGCGCTGATTACGCCGAAAGATAAGCCGCGTGCTACTGAATTGAAAAGCAAAGAAGCCCCGAAAGTTGATAATCAACTTCCTGC
This sequence comes from uncultured Candidatus Obscuribacterales bacterium, assembly GCA_964493595.1. Classification (GTDB taxonomy): domain Bacteria; phylum Cyanobacteriota; class Vampirovibrionia; order Obscuribacterales; family Obscuribacteraceae; genus QKMZ01. The sequence goes on from CAZBOX010000296.1 coordinate 506, forward strand.
ATTAGCGGCGCGTTTAGCAGCAGCCAAGGCAAATCCCAAGAACGGCGATTTCTACGTAAGTGTGGAACTGGATCCACCCAAAGGTGCAATTGCCAGAAAAATATTGCAAGCAGCGGAAACTCTCAGAGACGCCGGTGCGGACGCTATCAATGTAGGCGACAGCCCGATGGCGCGCGTGCGTATGTCATCGCTTGCCACCTGTCAGTTGATTTCGACGAAAGTAGGAATAGAAACCATCATCCATTTCACGACGCGAGATCGCAACTTGATGGGCATCCAGGCGGATTTGCTCGGCTGCCAGGCACTCGGAATTCACAACGTCATCGCTCTTACGGGCGACCCACCGGCTCTGGGGAATTATGTGCATGCCACGGCAGTGTATGACGTAGACTCGGTCGGATTGATCAAGATCATCAGCCAACTCAACCAGGGTCTCGACATTGCTGGCAATTCGATTGGCACGCCGACCTCACTTTCAATTGCTTGCGCTCTCAATCCAACACATGAGAATCGAGCCCAAGAACTGGATCGCTTCGGCAAGAAGATTGCTGCAGGAGCTCACTTTGCCATGACTCAGCCGCTCTATCAATTGAGCGACCTGACCAATTTCCTGGATGAGTTCGGCGAATGCAAGATCCCGATTCTGGTCGGCATCATGCCTCTGCATAGTTTCAAACACGCAGAGTATCTGCACAACGAAGTTCCGGGAATAACAATTCCGGACAAAGTGCGCAAAGCAATGGAAAAAGCAGGCGACCAGGGAGCTGCAGTTGGTTTGGAATTGGCCGAAGAATTGCTCGAACAGTTGCGTCCGCTTTGTCAGGGCACTTATGTGGTGCCGTCATTCGGACGCTACGACGACATGTGCCAGTTCGTAAAACGAATAAAGAGCAAGTCGCAAACAAAAGCCGGAGCCAAGACTTAAAAGTCCCGCCTACTACAGGCTTCGAGCCTCCAACTTGACTACCTTAAGAAATTGATATATTTCCCGGTTTCTGCCTGCCGGGCAATATAGACTGCTATAACATTTCCCTTTTTCGCAAGCGGCAAATTTTCAGTCCAAAACCACGTTTCTAATTGCTCGTAAGGGCAGAGGTCCGGCCATGCATGCAACCATAAGTGGTGCAATCCTTACTTATCTGGCAATAACTCTTTTCAGGTATTGCTGTCCGTCCTATCCAATCGGGCAAGAACTTTCTCTTGTCATTATGGCGCTCGGTGGAGGCGCTTTCTATCTGGGCAGAAAAATGTACCTGAATGTAATACTGCAAACTTGCAGCTGTTTCTGCGGACCAGGCAAATGTGAATGTACTTGCGGATGTCGCGAAAAGTGCGAGTGCTACTATCGCAACAAAGAAGAGTACTACACGAATATAAAACGACGTTATCCTCGCAGCTTCTCGTAATCTATGCCGTGGCTAATCGATCCGAAAAGAAAGTCCTGCCGAACTGACAAACCAGTAATCGCCACAGGGCATATGTGCGGTGACATACCGGTGGTGAAAGGACACAATGGCACCGGATGAATACTTGGCGTAAAGCATGTCGCCATTTGCATCGGTGTAGAACTTGCTGCCGTCCGCTGTTACGCAGGGCGCAATTGCGTGCGGCTCGAACGTTGCCAGTGATCGACGTTGAATCTTATCCGGCAGCATTTTGTTGGGGGGAAAACCTGGGCAATCGTACAAAGATATAACTCCGGTAAACTCGGTAGTTTGGATCTTAAGGAGCAATTGGGAATTTTTACGGGAGCCGCGAATAAGCTACTAGCCCGGTCGTTCGACCGAGCTAGGCTTCTGCACCGAAACCTGGAAGTGTTTACCTGCCGACCTTGTCGAATTTGAATGTATCGTGCTCGGTTGATGTGTCCGTGCTGACTGCATCTTTGTCATCAGGGTCATTGATGCGACGTTGAATCTCTTCTGCCTTTTCGAAACGATTGGTCTTCTTCAGCAAGCTGACATAGAGCTCAAGGGCATCAATGGTTCTTCTATGCTGGCGTCCGTACGCTTTGGTGCGTATACTGATCGCACGTTTTATCAGAGGCTCGGCCACAGAGAAGCGTTCCTGCGCCATATAAACCCGAGCCAGATTCTTGAGCTCCGTCGAGACAGTATGATGCTCTTCGCCGAAAGTGTTCTCCCGGATTTGCAGCGCCTCTATCAAAAGCGGTTCCATCTCTTTGTACATTTTCCTGCGGCAGTACAAATCAGCGAGTTTAGTGAGAGCATCGGCTACAGATACATTTTGACTGCCCACCATCTGACGAAGCAGAGTAATCTCCGACTGCGCCTCTGCAATCATGGACTCTGTTACTTTCTTTGGCTTGTCGTTTTTGCCACTCAAATCAGTGTGAGACAAACCCTGCTCTTCCTGCTCGCTCGTAACAGAGCCGGGTCTTTGGACTTCATTGGTAGCCTTCATTTTGGCAAAGTAAGCATCTACGGTGGGAATGCCGCCCATAGAAAGCGTCAGCGGAGTGTCCTGTAAGGTGCGGCGTGCATGCGGGGGAATAGTGCCTCCACGGCGAGCCGTAGCAGCTTCTTTCTCCCTTTTCTTAAGGCTTATCTCGTATAACTTCTGTCCAACCGCTGCAGCACCCGCGCGGTGAGGCGCAGAGGCGACTTCCAGAATACTGAGAGCCCTCTCGTATATCGATTCGGCTTTCAACAAATCGCCCTGATCTAAGTACAGAGCCGCAAGACGCTGGAGCGTAATGGCGACTTCCGGGCTATTTGAGCCCAGAGCCTGCTCTTGAATCGTCAAAAATCTTTCGACATCTTCAATACTATTTACTTTCATATTGGCACCGGCTTTGAATCCACACTCTTTCTTCTAATGGCGCTGGCAAAAAATAAGCGCCAAAGCACTAGAATCAGTGCTTTTGCAGCTGACATGCAGACTGGACGAACTATTCAGCTTTTGCGGGTTTCGAATCATGCCGATAGGAAGACCCGTTATTAATTGTCCCCCGATTTTTCAATCGAAGAATTCCCCCATTCTTATAAACATGTACGGGGTAGGGGATACTAAAACAAGGCCGTCACATGGCAAAAGTGCCACCCCTCGGGACTTCCGACCGAAAACGCCCTGTCCGAAGCCCTATCTTCCTATACTCGTGCGGATTCCTGCCGCTTGACGTTGAAATATTTGGCTTCTGGGTGAACTACGACCACGGCCGATGTAGACTGCTCCGGCACCAGCATGAACTCTTCGCTGAGAGAAACTCCAATACGCTCAGGCTCGAGAAGCTGGAAAAGCTGCACTTGATCTTCGAGATTCGGGCAGGCCGGATAACCGAAACTATATCTGGTACCACGATACCCCTGCTGGAAAAACTTGTTGCGGTCTTCAGAGTCAAATTGTGCCAGACCTAATTCCTCTCTCACGCGCTTGTGCATGAACTCGGCAAGCCCTTCTGCAGACTCTACAGACAATCCGTGGAAATAGAGATAATCAGTATATTTATCGCCTTTGAATAACTGCTCGGAATGGAGCGAGGCCCCTGCTCCCATAGTGACAATTTGGGCGGGCAAAACATCAATCAAACCTTCAGAGCGAGAATGGAAGAAATCAGAAATACAGAGATGACGTGCGTGATCCTGACGCGGGAATGAAAAACGGGTCCACTCCTCGAGATTGTTGATGGATACAGCCTTCAAATCCAGCCGGGCGCCGGGCATTACCTTCAAATCCTGCACAGCCGAAAGAAAGGAATCGTTGACTTTATAAACGATCAAATCGTTGCCCTCAGCTTGCACCGGGAAATACCCATAGACAGCTTTGGGAACCAGGAGTTTTTTCTCAATGCATTCTTTTTCCAGCTCACGAAGAACAGGTCGCACCTTACTTTCCAACAACTGCTCGTATTCGGCGTCAGAAGAATCGCCCTGGCGAACTCTCCATTGCCCTCGAATAAGGGCATTCTCGTTGATGTATTTGAATACTTGCGAGAGCGGAACGTCTTCGACCACCCTGCTGCCCCAGAAAGGAGGCGCGAAAGTATCTTGATTGCGCTTTACGTCAGAGCTTTCATGCGGTTTAGAGCCGTTTGTTGAAACTTTGGCGGGGGGTCTTTCGGCAGACTGATCATCAGGACTGAAATCTAAGGTTTGCGGTTCCGTTCGTTTTTCAGAAACCTGAACAGCACCATTTTCCGTCTCATCGTCGTCGTCTTCAGCATCGGGATTATGCTGCCCGGGCTGTGCGCCCATCATTTTGTTCAGCATCTCCTGATCTTTACTCGCCAATGCCTCCATGATCTTCAAGTCGTCAAAGGCATCCTGCCCGTAAAATAACGTGCCTTTATAAACACGACGGCAATCATCTTCGACATATCTGCGTGTCAGCGCGGCACCGCCAAGAATGACAGGTATATCAATGCCCCGTTGATTGAGAATTTCCAAATTCTCTTTCATGATTACAGTAGACTTGACGAGCAATCCGCTCATGCCGACGCAATCAGCTTTATTCTCGATTGCCGAGGCGATGATATTTTCAATCGGCTGCTTGATGCCCAGGTTGATTACTTTATAGCCGTTGTTGCTGAGGATGATGTCGACGAGATTTTTGCCGATATCGTGCACATCGCCTTTTACAGTGGCAAGAACCATCGTTCCGCGCTGGGAGCCTTCCACCTTCTCCATGAACTGTTCAAGATAAGCAACCGACGCCTTCATTGTCTCGGCGGATTGAAGCACAAATGGCAGCTGCATTTTGCCGGCACCGAATAAGTCTCCTACGACTTTCATGCCTTCCAACAATATCGAATTGATGATTTCCAGCGGCGCATACTTCTTGAGAGCAATATCTAAATCCTTTTCGAGCGCCACTCGATTGCCGTCGATGATACGTTCCTTGAGAACATCCTCGATTTGCTGAGGACCTTTGTTCTTTACCGCAGTCGATTTCTTAGTGTCGGTATTCTGGTAGTACTCGAGTAGTTTGAAGAGCGGATCATAGTCAGCTGTTCGCTCATCGAAAACCAGCTTTCTGTGCAGCTCGCGCTCTGCCTCGTCGATTTTATAGAGGGGAAGAATTTTCTGCGCATTCACGATTGCCATATCGAGACCGGCTTCCACAGCATAATGAAGGAAGACGGAATTTAGAATTTGGCGAATGTGCGGATCGAAACCAAAGGAAATATTGCTGACACCAAGAACAGTTTTGACGCCGGGCAACTGCTCTTTGATCATCCGGATGCCGTCTAGAGTGGCAAGGCCTAGCCTGCGATCATCCTCATTGCCTGTAGACAAAGTAAAGGTCAAAGCATCGAAAATCAAATCTTCAGGGCGCAGACCTTCAGCCAGAGAAAGATCGTAGATGCGCTTTGCGACTTCGAGCTTCTTTTCAGCTTCTTTAGCCATGCCGTTTTCATCAATTGTGAGTGCAATGGTTGCAGCTCCGAAGCGCCTGATCAGACGGACCTTTTTAAGCATCTTATCGACGCCGTCTTCAAGGTTGATCGAATTGATGATTGGACGACCGGCTATGAGTTTTAAAGCCTCTTCCAGAACTGGAAATTCCGTCGAGTCGATCACCTGTGGAATCTGCAATTCAGTATTCAAACGCTTGATGAAAGTCGACATATCTTTGACTTCATCGCGCCCGACATAAGCGGTGCAGACATCGAGAACATGCGCGCCTTCTTTCTCCTGATCGCGCGCCATCGCCACCATTCCATCCCAATCTTCTTTGTTGAGAAGCTGTTTGAATTTGCGGCTGCCGTTGGTATTGGTGCGCTCGCCGATGATAAGCGGCGCAGGATCGACATGCAGAGCAACGGATGTATAGATGCTCGCTGCAGCAGGAGTGTATTCAGGATGGCGAACTTTTGGAGGCACATGACCGACGACTTCGACCACTCGCTTCAAGTGCTCAGGTGTGGTTCCGCAGCAGCCGCCAATAATATTTACGCCCAGCTCATTGACAAAATACTTGAGCGAATTGGCCAGGTCATCAGGCGTAAGCTTGTAGACGGTCTGCCCATTTACGTTCTCTGGCAAGCCCGCATTAGGCAAACAGGAAACATACTTAGTGGTATTGGCAGTCAGATAGTGAACAGGATCGATCATCTCGCTCGGTCCCGTGGCGCAATTGATGCCAATCACATCAATTGGGAATGCACACAGGGTAGCCAGAGCCGCGGATATATCGGTGCCGACCAGCATCGTTCCCAGCGGCGGCGCTTCAATGGTCACCTGGGTGATGATTGGAACTTTACGGCCGATTTTTTGGAAATAGTCGAGCATAGCGACCACAGCCGCTTTTGCTTGCAGCAAATCTTGTCCGGTCTCGAACTGAAGGCAGTCGACTCCGCCGTCGACCAGCCCTGAAACCTGAACGTAATAAGCAGCGCACATCTCGTCGAAACTTATGTGACCGAGAGAGGGAAGCTTCGTCGTCGGTCCAATGGATCCGGAAACATAGCGCTGCTGTCCATTTTTAGAATAGGCGTCGGCTACTTCCCGAGCCAACTCGGCAGCTCTTTTATTCAGTTCATAAGCTCTGTCTTCCAGACCGAACTCTGCCAAAACAATGGGAGAACCGCCAAAAGTGTCGGTTTCCACAGCATCACAGCCAACCTTGAAAAAGGATTCGTGAATTTCCTTGATTACTTCTGGGCGGCTGACAACAAGAATTTCAGGGCAATTTTCCGCTCCCTGATAATCATCGAGCGTCAAATCATATTTATGAATAGACGTGCCCATAGCCCCATCAAAGATGAGGACCTTTTCTTTGAGCGCGTCGACGA
>CAZBOX010000297.1:0-1851 GCA_964493595.1 uncultured Candidatus Obscuribacterales bacterium
AAGCCTTGCGCCATCTTTGGAACCGGAGTTCAAAGCATCTTTTACATTCCCTTCCGAAATCACGCCCGATTTCACAAGGAGGCAGCCGGTGAGTGTTTCGGCATGCAATCCGATGCCGGCCAAAATTGAATTGCGGGCGCCATCCTCCACATACTGGCTCAATTTCTCGAATGCTCCATTTCTGTCGATTTCGCCACGACGGATATTGGCCTGCAAAGCCAGGGCAAGCTGAATCAAATCTTCAGTGATACTGCCGTGATTGAGAAGAATGCGACCGAGAGGCAGCCCTGTTGCTTTCGCCAGGTTGAGCACTACTTTCAGCTCTCCGCTGGAAATTGCACCGGAGGCGGCCAGGAGATCGCCGAGGCGATTACGTGGAATAGGCTCAGGCTGTACGGCAAGCAAGTTGAAAGCCACTCCCAGAGAGATGTGCTTTTTCTTCACGAGGGCGATTGCACTGGTTGCTTCCTGAGGGGTAATAGCACCATCTCGCAGATAAGACTGAGCACCTACAGCCGATTGAATGGTTTCTGAATCGACTTGTTCGCGCAGAACGAGACACATTCCAACCGGCAACAAATGAGTACGCGAATCATGGAGAGCAACCTGCAGTTGCTTTTCGGATATCAACCCCCATTCGACCAGCCAGTCTCCAATGGGGCGCTCGACGACATTTCTGTCCAATCTGCCTCCAGTGTTGCCGTGATTGCCAGGACTATGACTCCGAAAGACTCATGTTTAGTCATTCACCATATACTCATTCCCGAAAGCTGTCGGCCCGTCACTAATCTCACAAAAATTTGTACTGGTTGTCACAAATTCTGTGACACCTAATCAAGGGCGGCGCCTCCCAAAAGGCAAAGTCCCCGGAGAACCGAGGACTTTGTATCTAGTCGCATCTGCTGCCGAGGTAGATGCAACTGAGAATCTAGATTTAGAGTTAGAGTTCTAAATTCTAAAGAACGGAGTCTCAACGACTTTATCAAGCCAGATCACCTGGATCTGGTATTGACCCGGTCCGCACTGCACGCTGGGTGCAACAACAGAGCCGTCTTCGTTTGTTTTGCGAGAGAAAACGACGCCACGTTCCATCTCTGTGACTCTCACTTCCACGTCAGCAAGGGCATTTTCATCTTTATCCTTTGCTTGCAAGAGAACCCGCAGTTGATCTTTGTCTACCAACCAACCGAGATTGACTTGCACTGTTGCATCATCAATCTCCTTCTGGAAAGTACCCAGAGAAACCAACTGAGTTCCCACACCCCTGAGCGCGCCAGCCGGGACCATTTGTTGCCATTGCATAGCGCTCAGCATGTCTTGCCATGCGCCGATTGCTGTTTCTTTCGTACTGCCGACCAGGTCCTTGAGCATCAGCACTGCCGACTCTGCCTTTGCCACGACAGGCTTGACGACAGACTCAGAGATCATTCGACCGGTGACACGCTTGAGAATCGCTTCGTCCTTCTTGGACAAAGTTGTGTGCTTGGAAGCAGCCCACATCGCTTTGTCGAACATGCTGTTCTCGCCGGGCATCGGCAAAATATCTGCATGCTCCTGGCAGAACGATTCGAAAGTCTCAGCGCATACACGCTCATCCTTTATAGAGAGAATCTTCGCCAGTTTTTCTTGAAGGGTGTTCATGGTCATCTCCTAAATTCGTGCCTCGTCCCTGTCGAGTTTTTCTTTGAATGCTTTTAGCGTTCGGACGATCTTCTTGTCGACCGTATCTATACTCTTGGGGTCCATTTTTAGACACGAAATCAAATCTTCTCTTTTATGACCTTCCACATACTTCAAAAGGAAGCAGGTGCGGTGCAATTGGGTCGGCAGCTCGGCCAAAATCTGCTCAAT
>CAZBOX010000297.1:1951-7238 GCA_964493595.1 uncultured Candidatus Obscuribacterales bacterium
CGAATGTATCGCATCATGCGCTGGGGAGTAAAATCCATCTCCCCTCTTAGAAAAGCCCTGCTTTCGCTGTCCTTCATAACCCCCGTCTGCCCGGCGACGCATCAAGGATGTATATACGGATTTCAGTCAATCTCGGACACCCTGTAGCAAGTCGAACCTTGCGCCGACCGGCCCAATGTTAGCAAATTATAAGTGCGCTGGCGCAGGCGTGTTTCCCGGGGTCCGGCAGGAAACACGCACATGCAGGCGTTTTTCCCACCCTGGTCGCTGTGTAACAGCAGAGTTTTGAGGTTTTTCACTGTTTTGGCTTCAAATTCATATCAAGCTTCGCTACACGGGCGGCTTCGGCGCGCCTCTTTCCCGGGCCTTTCACTGCCACTGGGCTATACTAACCTTGATAATGAGCCCCTTTACCAGACAACGTTTCGTTGGATTCTTACTTCTAGGTACCCTCGCTGCTGCCAATTCGCAAGCGGCAATTTCCGCTAACACCAATACCAGTAAGACTTTCAGCCCAAATTTCAGGCGCCCTCTCAGCCTCGGCTCGCGTTTGCGAATTGCTGCGGCCAAAAGAACCTCACCGCCCACCTATTCATATACGGATGCTCCGCCTATAGTGCTGCCGTCAGCCAGCCCGCAGGTGATAAAGCCTGTGGAGGCGCCCTCCAAACCATCTCTTGATTTGCCCATCGGTATTCCGTCCGGGGGCACCCAGGTGCCATCGGAAGGGGTAGAAGGTCCTGGAGGTCCAGGCAGCACTGTCGAGCCCAAAGAACGATTTACTCCCAAGCCGACTGAAACGATTCCTCTGACAAACACGCCTGTGACATCGCCAATCGGGCCGGCCTCTCGAGGCGACAGCAATCCTTCGGGAATTCCGGAACAGGGTGCCCATACGCCTCCTTCGATCGACCCCAAGGATGCGCTCAATTTGAGAGGACCTCTGGGCGACTCGCTGAGCATTGGGCAAGCAATGAATGAAACTCTCATTAATAGCCCCCGGGCAGCGGCTGTTCGTTTCAACTTAGGAATTACAAAATCAGAACTGTATCGTGCGACTGAATTGCCGAATCCAACAATTTTCATGGACAGCGGCTACAAAGCTGAATTTACCTACCGCTACGGCGTCACGATTCCAGTCGAGCCACCATGGAAACTCGTCTTTAGGATTTTGGCTGCTAAAAAGCAAATCAAGCAAACTGATTTTGAAATTCGCAATGCTCTTTGGCAACTAAGAGGAGATATCAGAAAGGCTTATACCGAGCTGGTTGTTGCTCAAGAAACATATGAAACACTTGTTGATTTGTATGAATTGAGCGCCAGACTCTACGAGGTGGCAGCCAAACGCTTTCAAGCCGGGGACGTGCCGGAGCTGGACGTTCTCAAAGCCAGGCTATTGAACGGGCAGAATGCCATCGAAAGAGACGTGGGGGCCAGAAGAGTTACTCAAGCCCGGCAGGCGCTGGCGATTTTGCTCGGCAGAACTGTCGACACTCAAGTGCAGGTGCCTCGTTTGCAGCCCTTTCAGTTGCGTGCCGAGAAAATTGATTTGCTGCCCGACTTCAATAAAGAGATGCCGAAGCTGGATGTATTGCTGGCAGCTGCGAAGCAGAACCGGCTTGAGCTGAAGGTTTTGGCACGCGCAATCGATACGGCGAAAGCACAGCTGAAAGTAGCGTACGGTGAAATCCTTCCTAACCCCACGCTGGGGGTTGGCAGCTCAGTCGTAAACGGTCCGCCGCTCGATCCCAGTCAAATCGAGCCGGGCTCGGTATTACCGAAGAACGTTTTCCACGGCTACTTCATTCAGGTATTCCAGCCCCTGCCCATTTTCGATTTGAATCAGGGCGACATCAGCAAATACAGAGCAACGATTCGAGCCTTGAACTCACAAGTAGTCTCGCAGGAAAACGTCATTCAGCAGGAAGTTTCTGCGGCCTATCAAAGGGTGCTGGCCGCAAGACAGCGGATCTTGACCTATCAGGAGAAGCTGCTCAATGACTCGAATGAAGTCGCCAGACTGGCAAGACGCAGTTATGAAGTCGGGCAATCGGACATCACGTCCACATTGCTGACGCAACAAGCAAATATTCAAATTCGCAATCAATATCTCGACGCGGTGAACTCTTATCAGCAAGCATTTACTGATTTGGAACAATCGATAGGCACGGTGTTGCAATAGGCGTTGGACAAATGTCCTAGGACGCGCGTTTTACCGGGTTGCGAGCGCGGCAGATTTGCTCATCGCCATTGATTTTGGAGCCTGGAAATCCGGTCACCTTGTCGATCGCCAGGTGCAAAGAATGCAAGACGTTTTCGATGCGCTCGGTTCGTCTGCAATCGCCCTTCCTCTCAGCCTGCATGCGGCGGAGCATGAGGCCGGTAATCAATCCGTTCAATTTCGCAATGCGCAGGTCGGTAAGACCATAGGCGAGCGCCAAGATAATATGACGGCTCGACGAAGTGCTTCTGTTTATCGCTCTAAGCCTGGCTATGGAAGACTCGGGAAAAGCTTCCAACCAGGCAATGAATCCGGCTTCCGGTGTTCTGGTACAAGCTATGCCTTGCATACGTGGTGCCTAATGCCTTCGAGATAAGTCTTCAAACTCCCATGAGCACTAATGAGTAAGGCCGATCTGTGCCGCTCGTCCTTTCTGTGCATAGCAATGCGACTATTATGAAACCACAGGCGGTGACTACCTTTTTCGTTCATTTAGACAATCTCAATCGGGTAGGACAAAAGCCAGCCGAGAATCGCAGTCTCAATCACAAGAAAAATTGAGCGGCGTGCATGCCGGGGTTCTTTATGCAACGCCGCTCTACCAGGGCGAGCACGAGTGGCGAAAGTGATCGTTGCGTTCATGAAGCACCTCCTATCGACTCGCCCCAAAACCGGGGTCAAACAGCGACCGCCGCGTTTGCCAAAGCAGTCAAAACTTGATCAGCCCAAGCAGCGATACGCGCTTCGGTCAATTCAGGTTCGTTGACCTCGTCGGTGACCAGACCGACGAAATGACCATCGACAATTGATTGCGAATGATCGAACTCAAAACCGTCTTTTGAAACTCGGCTGGCAATGACCTCACCGCCCCGCTCCAGCACTTTGTCATAAAGCAATTTCATGGCGCTGACAAAATTGTAGGAATAACCCACCTGATCACCGAGGGAGAAAAGCGCCACTTTCTTGCCACTGAAATCAATCTTGTCCATTTGCGGGAAAAAATCCAGCCAGTCGTCTGTCAATTCGCCATCGCCCCAGGTAGAGCCACCGAGGACAAGCAAATCACAAGCCTCAAGCTCCTCTTTTTTTGCGAACTGAATGCACTTGATCTCCGATATCAGGTTGGGCAAATGTCTCTTTATAGATTCAGCTACACCTTCTGTCGTGCCAGTCTGTGTTCCGTAAAAAAGTTTTCCCATTTATGCCTCCGAGGAAATTTGGACGAGCGAAGACACACGCGATGCGTTCACCAACAAGCGCGAGTACCACCATGACAGAGAAAATTCTGCCGCAGCCCAATTCGATTTGTTGAGACCTATTCTCAACTAATTTACCGAATTTGTCTACTTAAAACTGATAGTTGTCCGAGCAAAATAAATAAGCAAAGCGCAACTCGCCCACCGACGCCGAAAAACCCAATCTCACAAGACAACAAGAAGTGACAATTCCTTTCAATAAGCAAGCCATCGCTATTGCAAGTCTGTGCAAAAGCCGCAAACCGGAACTTCCTATCTATATGGAACAGACAGAAGCAATCCCGTACGCAATCCGACTAAAATTAAGCCGGTAGCCGAGCGTTTCTCTAATCCCTTGCTCAAAAGACTCACAGTCACCCAAAAAGGCATCCTGCTGGTTTTGCTACCAGTGGTATTCGAACTTTTCTTTGTATTTCTGGTTTCGACAGAACTGACCAGAGCGCAGAGCGAACTGCAGAATATTCTGAAAGAACGCAACATCATAGTTCAGTTGAATCAGATCAATGTCTCTTTGATGCGCACAATGATTCAGCTTTTCACCCCCGGTCAAAAGGACGACCCGGCGGCGCTCAGGCTGATTGATTACCAGTCAAGGCGCGCCGCTGAAATGCAGACGAAGCTTGCTCATCTTCCTTCCGTCTCCAAAGAGCTAGGTGAAGTCTGCAAGCAGTTCGACCGCATATTGAGCCTGGTTGCCGAAGCTTTTCAATCAGCCAAAGAAGTCATTCAAGATCCGACGATACCTTCAGGAAGGCGCAATCAGCATCTCAATCCTTTGCTGATGGCCAGTGCATTTGCTCAAAATCGCCGCTTCACACAAAAAGTCGACCTGGTAGAAGAACAATTTGAAACACGAGTCCCGGCGGAGCTCGCGGCGGTTCAAAATCGTTTGATGACAATACTTTCAGTGGGCACGGCAATCGGGATACTCTTATCAATGTTATTGCTCAGAGCATTCTCAAAGGACATTACCACTCGACTAAAGACCATTTCCAATCAGGCCCAAAATGTTTTTCAAGGAAAAACTCTGAGCCGACCGCAGGCGGGCATCGATGAAATTGCCCGACTAGATCAGACTTTACATAGAGCAGCCGAGCAACATCGACTGGCAAGGCTGAGAGAACAAGCCATTTTACACAATGCTGCCGATGTAATTTGTTCGCTCGACGCCAAGTACAGATTCGTAGGAGTCAGTGCTGTCGCCGCACAGCGCTGGCACAGATCCGAGAATGATTTAATCGGTGCTCCAATAGCCAGTATTTTGAAAAAAGATTCGATCGAGGCAACCCTGGAATCTCTAAAAATGATTGCGAAAGAGGGCAAGGGTGAATTCGAGACACGGATTGCCTTGCCTCAAGACAGGCAAGCCGAATTCCAATGGAGCGTGCGTTGGTCGAAAGAAGAAAGAAGGTTCTTTTGCACTGTTCATGATGTAACGGAATTGAGAGCCGTAGAGCGCCTGAAAGAAAAATTTCTCTCCATCGTAAGCCACGATCTGCGAGCACCGATTACATCAATCGGCATTTCATTCCATCTGCTCTCCGAAGGAAAACGCGGAGAGCTGCCTGAGAAAGTTGCTTCCGTGCTGGAACGCGCCGAGGGCAGTCTTTCCACCCTGACGGTCCTGGTCAATGAACTTCTCGACCTGAATAAATTAGAGGCGGGAAAGATGTCTCTGAACACATCGATTGTAAGCGCCAGAGACATTTGTATAAGAGCACGTGATTCGCTTGCGGTGCTGGCTGAATCGGCCGGAATCAATCTGGTCGCGACAAGCAGCGATTGTTCGCTCTGGGCCGATGAATTAAGA